>JAJZVE010000346.1 GCA_021845835.1 Pseudomonadota bacterium
CGGCGTGATCACGCCCGGACAGTTCGGCCCGATCAGGCGCGATCGCGAGCCGTCCAGCGCCCGCTTCACCCGCACCATGTCGAGCACCGGAATGCCCTCGGTGATGCAGACGATCAGCGGGATTTCCGCGTCGATCGCCTCCAGGATCGCGTCCGCCGCGAACGGCGGCGGCACGTAGATGGCGCTCGCGGTCGCCCCCGTCGCCGCGCGCGCCTGCGCCACCGTGTCGAACACCGGCAGGTCCAGATGCACGCTGCCGCCCTTGCCCGGCGTCACGCCACCCATGACCTTGGTGCCGTAGGCGATCGCCTGCTCGGAATGGAACGTGCCTTGCGCGCCGGTGAAGCCCTGCGTGATGACGCGCGTTTCGGCATCGACCAGGATTGCCATTACGCGGCCTCCTTCACGGCTTTGACGACTTTTTCGGCGGCATCGGCAAGATTGTCGGCGGCGATGATCGGCAGGCCGGACTGCGCCATGATCTGCTTGCCCAGTTCCACGTTGGTGCCTTCCAGCCGCACCACCAGCGGCACGTTCAGCGACACTTCCCGTGCCGCAGCCACCACGCCCTCCGCGATCACGTCGCAGCGCATGATGCCGCCGAAGATGTTGACGAGTATCCCTTCGACGTTCGGATCCGACAGGATGATCTTGAACGCCGCCGTTACCCGCTCCTTGGTGGCGCCGCCGCCCACGTCGAGAAAGTTCGCCGGCGACGCGCCGTAGAGCTTGATGATGTCCATCGTCGCCATCGCCAGCCCGGCGCCGTTCACCATGCAGCCGATGGTGCCGTCGAGCGCGACATAGCTCAGGCTGTGGCGCGCCGCCTCCAGCTCCTTCGGATCCTCCTCCGCCTCGTCCAGCAGCTTTTCCAGATCGGGATGGCGGAACATGGCGTTGTCGTCGAAGCTCATCTTGGCGTCGAGCCCCACCACCTCGCCCGCGCCGGTCACGACCAGCGGATTGATCTCGACGATGGTGCAATCGAGGCCGATGAAGGCGCGATACATCGCCTCGACGAACCTGCCGAACGCCGCCACCTGCTTGCCGGTCAGGCCCAGCGCGTAGGCCAGCTTGCGGCCGTGGAAGCCGGAGATGCCGGCGGCCGGGTCGACCGCGACGCGCATGATCTTCTCCGGGCTGTGCGCCGCGACCTCCTCGATCTCCATGCCGCCTTCGGTGGAGGCCATGATGGTCACGCGCGCGGTCGCGCGATCGACCAGCAGCGAGAGATACAGTTCCCGCGCGATGTCACAGCCGGCCTCGACATAGACGCGATGCACGCGCCGTCCCGCCGGGCCGGTCTGCTTGGTCACCAGCACGTGGCCCAGCATCGCCTCGGCGGCGGCACGCACTTCCCCGGCCGAGCGCGCCAGCCGCACGCCGCCCTTGCCGTTCGGATCGTCGGCGAAGCGGCCGGCGCCACGCCCGCCGGCGTGGATCTGCGACTTCACGACATAGACGGGGCCGGGCAGCTTCGCCACCGCCGCCGCCGCTTCATCCGGCGTCCAGGCGACATGGCCGTCCAGCACCGCGACGCCGTAGCTGCGCAGCTTTTCCTTGGCCTGGTATTCGTGGATGTTCATGGCTCAGACGCCGAGCTTCTTGAAAGCTTCGATCAGGCCGCGCACCGCCCCGCAGGACTTGTCGAAGGCGGCCTGCTCGTCCGGCAGCAGCGGGATTTCCACGATCCGCTCGACGCCGCCGGCGCCGATCACCACCGGCACGCCGACATAGAGGTCGCGCAATCCATATTCGCCATTGAGCAGCGCCGCGCAGGGCAGCACGCGCTTCTTGTCCTTGAGGTACGCTTCCGCCATGGCGATCGCGCTCGCCGCCGGGGCGTAGAAGGCGCTGCCCTTCTCAAGCAGCTTCACGATCTCGCCGCCGCCGTTGGCGGTGCGCGCGCAGATCGCGTCGATGCGTTCCTGCGTCGTCCAGCCCATCCTGATCAGGTCGGGGACGGGGATGCCGGCGACGGTGGAATAGCGCGTCAGCGGCACCATCGTGTCGCCGTGGCCGCCGAGCACGAAAGCCGTCACGTCCTCCACCGAAACCTTGAATTCCTGCGCCAGGAACAGGCGGAAGCGCGAGGAGTCCAGCACGCCCGCCATTCCGACAACCTTGTTCGCCGGCAGGCCGGATTTCTGCTGCATCACCCACACCATCACGTCGAGCGGGTTGGTGATGACGATGACGAAGGCGTCCGGGCAGTGCGTCCTGATGCCCTCGGCGACCGAGGCGACGACACCGGCGTTCTTGGCCAGCAGGTCGTCGCGGCTCATGCCCGGCTGGCGGGGGAAGCCGGCGGTGACGATCACCACGTCGCTGCCCGCGATCGCGCTCATGTCGGACCCGCCGGTCATCAGCGCGTCGAACCCGTCCACGGGACCGGACTGCATGATGTCCAGCGCCTTGCCGCCGGCGACGCCGCCGAACACGTCGAACAGGGCAACGTCCCCGAGTTCCTTCAGCCCCACCAGGTGGGCGAGCGTGCCGCCGATATTGCCGGCGCCGACCAGCGCGATCTTGTTTCGTGCCATACGGGAGAGATCCTTCCACGGGCAAGGGGGGAAGCACCGCGGCCGAACCGACGGCGGCCCGCCGGGCACCCGGCGGCCCGGAAGGCGGACAGGTGCTAGCCGATCATCCTCGAAGCGGCAAGACGCAGGTGCAGCATGCGGCCGCCCGATCCGGCCCGCCGGCGCCCGCCTCTTGCGCGCCTCCCTCGTATGCGCAACTGTATGTGCAGGAGTAATGTGCATGCCGGCATCCGCATATGGCTTCAATCGCAACGCGCCGCGTCGTCCGGTGAACCTGAGCCTGAACAGCGACCTGGTCGCTCGGGCGCGCGCGGAAAATCTCAACCTGTCGGCGATTGCCGAGGCGGCGATCCAGCGCGCCGTCGCGCAACGTGCGGCTGAGAAGTTCCGGGAAGAGATCGCGCGGAGCATCGCGGAACACGAAGAGTACCTGGCCGAATACGGCAGCTTTGCCGAAAGCGTGCGACAGATGCTCAAGGAGGACGATGCCCATCTGTGATCGGTCCGGCAGTCCCCAATGGCTGGACATCTGTCGTCATCGGATCCGCCGCCAATCTGTACCATATGTTGTGGTGATCCAGCATCATCTCGTTCCGGCGGTGAGCCGGATCGTTGCGCCTGTCGTTCCGGCCGGCGGCCGGCCGGCCACATTGCTTGCACCACGTCTGGACATAGGCCGCGTCGCCCATCGCGCCGTGCTGCTGGAAATGTCGGCGGTCTTGCTGGGCATGATCGGTGAAGTGGTCGGATCGGCCTTGGCGGATTCTGACGCCATCGGCGATGCCCTGGACGCGATCTTCCGCGGCTACCCGGTCGGGCTGCCGATCTGATCGCGCACTTACGTCAGGTGCGGCAGCGCCAGCCACTCCTGCCCCTGCATCTCCACCAGCCGCGACGCCGTGCGCTCAAACGCGCGCGCCCCCTCGCCGCGCTCGTAGAGCTGGTCCGGCTGCGCCTGGGCCGAGGCGACCAGCTTCACCCGATGGTCGTAGAGCGCGTCGATCAGCGTAATGAAGCGCCGCGCCTCGTCGTGGTTTTCCGGGCCGAGGCGGGGGATGGCGTCCAGGATCAGGGCGTGGAAATGCGTCGCGATGGCGAGGTAGTCACCCGGCCCCAGCGGCTGGCCGCACAGGGCGGCGAAATCGAACCGCGCCACGCCGGCGGCCGCCAGCGGCACCCGCAGGTCGCGGCCCATCACCACCAGCCGCTCCGCCCGCGCGCGGGTATGGCCGGCAAGCTGTGCGAACGCCGCGTCCAGCGCCCGCGCCGCCCACGCATCCGCCGGCACCAGCCAGGTCGCCATGCCGCGCAGCCGCTCGCGGCGGTAGTCGCGCTCCCCCTCCATCACCAGCACGTCCAGGTGCCGCTTGATCAGCGCGATGAACGGCAGGAACGCGTCGCGCCCCGGCTGGCCGGCGAACAACTCGTCCGGCAGCGTGTTCGACGTCGCCACCACCACCACGCCGCGCGCGAACAGCGCCTCGAACAGCCGGCCGAGGATCATCGCGTCGGCGATGTCGTTGACCTGGAACTCGTCGAAGCACAGCAGCGCCGCCTCGGCCGCGATGCTGTCGGCAAGCGGCGGGATCGGGTCGGCGCCGTCCTGGTTCCGCTGCTTCCAGGCGTGGATGCGGGCATGCGCGTCCTGCATGAAGCGGTGGAAATGGATGCGCCGTTTGCGGCCGACCCGGGCGGCGGCGAAGAACAGGTCCATCAGCATGGACTTGCCCCGCCCCACCTCGCCGACGAGATAAAGCCCGTTCGGACGCGCCTCGTCCGCCCCTTCGGCTGGCTTGCGGCGCAGCAGGCGGGCCAGCCGACCGTTGCCGCCGCCGTTGCTCGCCGGCCGCGGCGGCGGCTCGTAGCCGTGCAGCTTGACCCACAAATCCTGCAGCCGCTCCGCCGCCATGCGCTGCGACGGGTCGGGATGCAAGGCGCCCGCGGCGATGCGGGCGCGATAGGCCGGCAGCGGCCCCTGGGCGAGCGCGGAAAGGTCGGTCGGGGCGGCGTCCATGCCGCGCGCGCATAGCGGGATTTTTGCAGCCCATCAACGCAGCCCTTATGGTGCCCACGCACGAGGAGGGCGAGGATGATCCGGCTGGACCATGCGGCATTGCGGGCGACCCCGGTGGCGAGCGAGCCGTTCCCGCATGTCGTGCTGCGCCATTTCGTGCCGCCGGAGCAGTTGGCGCCGCTGCTGCGCGACCTGCCGCCGATGGCGCAGGGCGGCTCGTTTCCGATCAGCGCGCTGCGCCTCGGCCCGCGCGCGAAAGCGCTGGCGGCGGAAATGGAGGGGCCGACGCTGCGCGAGGCGATCGCGCGCAAATTCGGCCTCGACCTCACCGCGGCGCCGACCATGCTGACGCTGCGCGGCCAGTCGCGCGAGCGCGACGGCAGCATCCACACCGACTCGACGAGCAAGCGGGTGACGGTACTGCTCTATCTCAACCAGGCGAAAGACGCCTGGGCGGCGCGCGCGGGCTGCCTGCGCCTGCTGCGCTCGCCGAACGACATCGAGGATTATGCGGTGGAAGTGCCGCCGATCGACGGTACGTTGCTGGTGTTCCCCAACGGCCCGACCGCCTGGCACGGCCACAAGCGGCATATCGGCGAGCGCTACGTGATGCAGCTCAATTATATGGCGCGGGATGCCAAGGCACGCTCGGAACTGCGCCGGCACCGCTTCTCCGCGTTCATCAAGCGCCTGACGACGGCGGCATGAGCGAGGCCGATGCCGCGAGCCGTGCTCGCGTCCGGGACTTCGCCCTCGCGACGCTGCTGCCGCTGTGCCGCGACCGCTTCGCCGATCCGCGCCACGGCGGCTTCCACGAGCGGCTCGACGAAGCCCACGCGCCGGTCCCGCTCGGCAGCAAGCGGCTGATGGTGCAATGCCGCCAGCTCTACGTGCTCGCCCACGCCGCCCTGCTCGGCGAGCCGAGCGGCGCGGCGGCGGCGGAACGGGGCTATGACTTCCTGCGTCGCGCCTACCCCGACCCGGTGAACGGCGGCTGGTATTTCCGCGCCGGCGACGACGGCACGCCGAGCGACCGCAGCAAGGACCTCTACGCCCAC
>JAJZVE010000347.1 GCA_021845835.1 Pseudomonadota bacterium
CGAGGCGGCGGTCGCCATGCTGGCCTGCGCGCGCATCGGCGCGGTGCATACCGTGGTGTTCGGCGGCTTCTCGCCCGACAGCCTCGCCGACCGCATCCGCGACGCCGGCGCGCGCGTGCTGATCACGGCCGACGAAGGCCGCCGCGGCGGGCGGCGCGTGGCGCTGAAAACCAACGCCGACGCCGCCGTGGCGCGCTGTCCGGAGATCGAGCATGTCCTGGTGGTGTCCGTCACCGGCGAGATGGTGCCGATGACGGCGGGGCGCGATCATAGCTATACCGACATGATGGCGATGGCCTCGCCCGACTGCCCGCCGGAGGAGATGAACGCCGAGGATCCGCTGTTCATCCTCTATACCTCCGGCAGCACCGGCAAGCCGAAGGGCGCGCTGCACACCACCGGCGGCTACATGGTCTGGACGAGCTTCACCCATGAACTCGTGTTCGACTACCAGCCGGGCGACATCTACTGGTGCACCGCCGATATCGGCTGGGTGACCGGGCACAGCTACATCGTCTATGGCCCGCTCGCCAACGGCGCCACCACGCTGATGTTCGAGGGCATCCCGACCTGGCCGGATGCCGGGCGGTTCTGGCAGGTGGTGGACAAGCACAAGGTCAACATCTTCTACACCGCCCCCACCGCCATCCGCAGCCTGATGCGCGAGGGCGAGGCGCCGGTGAAGAAATGGAGCCGCAAGAGCCTGCGCATCCTCGGCTCGGTCGGCGAGCCGATCAATCCCGAGGCGTGGCTGTGGTACTACCGCGTGGTCGGCGACGAGCGCTGCCCGGTGGTCGATACCTGGTGGCAGACCGAAACCGGCGGCATCCTGATCTCGCCGCTGCCCGGCGCGATCGCGCAGAAGCCCGGCTCGGCGACGCTGCCACTGCCCGGCGTGGAGCCGGTGCTGGTCGATGGCGAGGGCAAGCGGCTGGAGGGGGCGGCGGAGGGCAATCTGTGCCTCGCGCGGCCCTGGCCCGGCATGATGCGCACCGTGTTCGGCGATCACGAGCGGTTCAAGCAGACCTATTTCTCGACCTTCAAGGGCCTCTATTTCACCGGCGACGGCGCCCGGCGCGATCAGGATGGCTACTGGTGGATCACCGGCCGCGTCGATGACGTGATCAACGTCTCCGGCCACCGGCTCGGCACCGCCGAGGTGGAAAGCGCGCTCGTCGCCCATGCCAAGGTGGCCGAGGCGGCGGTGGTCGGCTTCCCGCACGAGATCAAGGGCCAGGGCATCTATGCCTATGTCACGCTGAAGACCGGCGTGGAGCCGACCGAGGCGCTGCGCAAGGAACTGGTCGCCTGGGTGCGGCAGGAGATCGGGCCGATCGCGACGCCGGATGCGATCCAGTGGGCGCCCGGCCTGCCCAAGACCCGCAGCGGCAAGATCATGCGCCGCATCCTGCGCAAGATCGCCGCCAACGAGACCGAGGGGCTGGGCGACACCTCCACGCTCGCCGATCCGGCGGTGGTGACCGAACTGGTGTCCAACCGGGTCCAGTAGCCACCGGGGCCGGCGCGGCCGGTACCCTGACCGGTCCGCCGGCGGTCATCGCCGGCGGTCATCGCAGGCGGGCGTCCCGCGGGTTTGCAGGACGCGCCGCACCTGCCACATTCGCCGGCGGGTTGAAGGGGATTCGGCGCGGCTCATGGCAATTCTCACGCGCGGCTGGCGGGCCGGGGTGTTCGGCCGCGCCTATCGCAAGCTGCTCTATACATTCTACGCCAACGACATCGCGATCGACCTGCGGCTGGCGGCGAAGCGGGAGGCGGTGCGCTATATCCGCGCCCATATGCCGGATGCGGTCATGCGCCCCGACCGCTACGCGCTGCTGCGCTTCGCGCTGTCGCGGGCGCCGCAGGACGGGCTGGTGCTGGAATTCGGCGTCGAGAAGGGGCTGTCCATCACCTGCCTCGCCCAGGCGACGCCGCGCGTGGTGCACGGCTTCGATTCGTTCCAGGGCCTGCCGGAGGACTGGACCGGCACCGCCGAGACGCGCGGCGCCTTCGACCGGAAGGGCAAGCTGCCGCAGGTGCCGGCCAATGTGCAGCTGCATGTCGGCTGGTTCGACGCGACGCTGCCGGCGTTCCTGGCCGCGCATGCCGGCCCGGTCGCGCTGCTGCATGTCGATTGCGACATCTATGTCTCGACGCGCATCGTGCTGGAGGCGCTGGCGCCGCGCATCGGCGCGGGCACGGTGATCGTGTTCGACGAGTATTTCAACTATCACGGCTGGCGGCAGCACGAATATCGTGCGTTCCAGGAGTTCATCGCCGCGACCGGACATCGCTACCGGTATCTCGGCTTCTCCGCCGAGAAGGGGCATGTCGCGGTGGTGATCGAATGACCATGCGGGCCGGGCTGCTGCTGCTGGCCGCGCTGCTGCTGGCGGGACCGGTCCCGGCGCGCGCGGACAGCGACGCCCTTTGGCGGATCGTGCATGACCGCTGCGTGCCCGACCAGCGCCAGCACGCCGATCCGGCGCCCTGCGCGGTGGTGTCGCTCGCCGGCGGCTGGGCGGTGCTGAAGGACCGGCGCGGGCTGGCGCAATTCCTGCTGATCCCGACCGCGCGCGTCACCGGCATCGAGGACCCGGCGGTGCTGGCGCCCGGCGCGCCCAATTATTTCGCCGCCGCCTGGGCGGCGCGTGGCCGGACGGAGGCGCTGCTGCCGCACCCGGTGCCGCGCGATGCGCTGTCGCTGGCCATCAATTCGCCGACCGGGCGCAGCCAGAACCAGTTGCATATCCATGTCGACTGCCTGCGCGCGGAGGTGCGCGCGGCCCTGGCCAGGGAGGCCGCCGCGATCGGGCCGGACTGGGCGAAGCTGCCCGGCGGGCTGCTCGGCCATCCCTATCTCGCGCGGCGGATCGATGGGGGCGATCTGACGGCCAATCCGTTCCGGCTGCTGGCGGACTGGCCGGGCGTCGGCGCCGATGGGCTGCGGCCCTGGACGCTGGCGGTGGCGGGAATGAAGGGCGGCTTCGTGCTGCTGGCCGATCGCGCCAACCCCGGCACCGGCGACCGCGCCGAAAGCGAGGAACTGCAGGACCATGCCTGCGCGCTGGCGCAGGGGAAAGCCGACTGACGGCGGCGAATTTCTGCCCCGCACGCGCGGCCATGGCATCGCGCGGAGGTTCGGCTATGGTTGCCGGCAATGCGCCGGCCGTGACGGCGAGAGGAGAGGAAATCCGCGATGAACGAAAACCCGCATGTCGTGCTCGATCCGCGCTTCCACGCGGTGATCTTCCCGCACACGAAGCTGGAGAAGCTGTGGACCGGGGCACGCTGGGCGGAGGGGCCGGCCTATTTTCCGGCCGGGCGCTACCTGATCTTCTCCGACATCCCGAACGACCGGCTGATGCGCTTCGACGAGTGCACCAACACCGTCTCCGTGTTCCGCTCGCCCTGCTTCAACGAGAACGGCCACACCGTCGATCGTCAGGGGCGGCTGATCTCCTGCGAGCATCGCGGGCGGGCCGTGACCCGCACCGAGTTCGACGGCAGCCGCAAGATCCTTGCCTCGCACCACAAGGGCGGCAAGCTGAACTCGCCGAACGACGTGGTGGTGAAGTCGGACAACTCGATCTGGTTCACCGATCCCAGCTACGGCATCGACAGCGAGTACGAGGGTGACGCCGCGCCCCACGAACAGGACGGCTGCTACGTCTATCGCATCGACCCGGCGGGCGGCGAGCCGGTGCCGGTGATCACCGACATGCACAAGCCGAACGGCATCGCCTTCTCGCCGGACGAAAGCCTGCTCTATGTCGCCGATACCGGCTTCACGCATGATCCGTCGGTGACGCCGCAGATCCGCGTCTACAAGGTCAACCCGGACGGGCGCAGCGTCGGCGAGGGCCGCGTGTTCGCGCAGAGCAAGGACGCCGGGCTGTATGACGGGTTCCGCATCGACATCCACGGCAATCTGTGGACATCGACCGGTCTCGGCGTCGAGTGCTACCACCCGGACGGCACGCTGCTGGGCAAGATCCCGGTCCCGGAAATCGTCGCCAACGTCACCTTCGGCGGGCCGAAGCGCAACCGCATGTATATCTGCGGCCAGACCTCGCTCTACTCGCTCTACCTGAACACGCAGGGCCAGAAATACTGCTGACACAGACGCGGGCGGGCACCGGCCGCTAGCGGCACGGGGGCAGGCGGGTGGCCCCGGACGTGCCGGTCCCGTCCCCGGCGACACGGCTCCTCTCGCGCGATTTCCTGCTGCTGTGGGGAGTCGGCGCGGTGGGGAACGCGATGCGCTGGCTGGAGGTGCTGGCGGCGGCGCTGTTCACGCTGGAGGCCACCGGCTCGGAGCTGGCGGTGGCGCTGGTGTCGGCGGCGCGCAGCCTGCCGCTGATCTTCACCGCCGCCATCGCCGGCGTGCTGGCGGATGCCATCGACCGGCGGCTGATCGTGGCCGGCGGGCTGCTGCTGAGCGGCGGCGGCGCGGCGGCGGTCGCGGTGCTGTCCGGCCTGGGCGTGCTGCAGCCCTGGCACCTGTTCATCGCCAGCCTGCTGAGCGGGCTGGTCTATGGCACCGACATGTCGGCGCGGCGGCGCATGCTGGGCGAGAGCGTCGCCGGCTTCCTGGCGCCGCGCGCCATCGCGCTCGACAGCCTCACCGTCTCGGCGAGCCGTTTCGCCGGGCCGCTGCTGGGCGGGGCGGCGTATGAATTCCTCGGCCTGACCGGCACCTTCGCCGCCTCGGCGCTGCTCAGCCTGGCCGCGGCGGCGGCGGCGCTGCGGGTGCGGCATGCCCAGGTGCCGCGGCGCCTGTCGGTCGCGATGGTGGCGGCCGACCTGGCGGAGGCGCTGGGCGTGGTGCGCCGCTCCGCCGTGCTGGCGACGCTGGTGCTGGTGACGCTGGGGCAGAACCTGTTCGGCTTCGCCTACACGACGCTGATCGCGCCGGCCGGGCGCGACGTGTTCGGCGTCTCGGCGGCGATGGTCGGCGTGCTGGCGGCGGCGGAGCCGGCGGGCGGCACGCTGGGCGGCATCGCGGTCGCGCTGTTCGGCATGCCGAAGGGACGGCCGATCAAGGTGTTCATGTTCGCCTCGGCCTGGTTCCTGGCGATGCTGATGCTGACCGCGACGGCGCCGTGGTTCTGGGCCACCGCCGGGTTGCTGTTCACCGGCGGGCTGGCGCTGGCGCTGTATTCCAACCACCAGACCAACCTCGCGCTGACCGAGGCGCCGGAGGCGGTGCGGTCGCGGGTGATGGGCCTGATCTCCACCGCGATCGGCGGCTGGCCGATCGGCATGCTGCTGGCCGGCTGGCTCGCCGATCGCACCGGACCGCTGCGGGCGATGGGGATGCTGGGGGCGGCGGGGCTGCTCTGGGTGGCGGCCATCGCCGCGCGCGGCGTCACGCGCGCGGCGCGAACGGAGCCGCTCAGCCGGCCATGACCGCGCCGCGCGCCGGCAGCCTGGCGCGGCCTTGGGCCGGCCGGCGTGCCAGGATCGGCGATTCGAACCAGCGCCAGGAGGCATAGGCGAGGCCGAGGCTTACCAGCACGATCGTCGCCAGCGTGCCGCCGCGGCCGATGCGCTGGATCGATCCCCAGCGCATCGGCTGC
>JAJZVE010000348.1 GCA_021845835.1 Pseudomonadota bacterium
CGCCTGCCAGCGGCCGAGGTCGCGCACCACCGGCTGCACCGCAATGCCGTCCGCCAGCAGCGCGCGCACCAGCGCCGCGCCGGAGCGGCCGGCGGCGCCGATCACATGCACCGCCCGGTTCATGCCGGTCTGCGGTATGATATTACCACAAGCCAAACCCCTTGACCTAGCGCGGCATCCTGCGCATAACCCGCCGCCGAAGTGTCGCAGTCAGGCGGCGGGGACAGATGTTGAAGACGACCGTTTCGCTCAAGCCGGCGGATGTCAAGAAGGACTGGGTGGTGATCGACGCCGAGGGGGTGGTGCTCGGCCGCCTCGCGGTGATCATCGCCAGCCGGCTGCGCGGCAAGCACAAGCCGCAATTCACGCCGCATGTCGATTGCGGCGACAACGTCATCGTGGTGAACGCCGGCAAGGTCCGGCTGACCGGCAACAAGGCCGGGCAGGCGATGTTCCACTGGCACACCGGCTATCCGGGCGGCATCAAGGGCCGCACGCTGCGCCAGCGGCTGGACAGCGCGCATCCGGAACGGGTGCTGGAAAAGGCGGTGGAGCGCATGATCACGCGCGGCCCGCTGCAGCGCCGCCAGATGAAGAACCTGCATGTTTACGCCGGCCCGACGCACCCGCATGACGGGCAGCAGCCGCGCCCGCTCGATGTCGCCGCGTTGAACCCGAAGAACCGGAGAGCCTGAGCCGATGTCCGGAACCCAGACCCGCACGCTCGCCGACCTCAAGGACCTCGCGGTCGCGACCGCGCAGGCGCCGGAGCAGCCGAAGCGCGAGCCGAAGCGCGACGCACTCGGCCGCAGCTATGCCACCGGGCGGCGCAAGAATGCCGTGGCCCGCGTGTGGATCAAGCCCGGCAAGGGCGAGATCACGGTGAACGGCAAGCGCGTCGGCCTGTATTTCGCGCGCCCGGTGCTGCGCATGCTGATCACGCAGCCGTTCCTGGTCGCCGACCGCTACAACCAGTTCGACGTGTACTGCACGGTGAACGGCGGCGGCCTGTCCGGCCAGGCCGGCGCGGTGCGGCACGGCATCAGCCGCGCGCTGACGCATTACGAACCGGACCTGCGCGCCATCCTGAAGGTCGCCGGCTTCCTCACCCGCGATTCGCGCGTGGTGGAGCGCAAGAAATACGGCCGCGCCAAGGCCCGCCGCAGCTTCCAGTTCAGCAAGCGCTGATCCTTCCACCTCTTCCGCCCGGCGGGAGAGACCGAGACGACCAACGCAGGGGCGGATGCAATCCGCCCCTGCGTTGCCGCGCTTGCGCCGCCGCCGCCGGGCATGGAAGCTGGCGCTGCGAACCGGAGACCCCGCCATGCCGCCCACCTTCCGCGTGTTCATCGACGGCGAAGCCGGCACCACCGGCCTCGGCATCCGCGAGCGCCTGCGCGCCCTGCCTGCGATCGAGCTGGTCAGCGTGCCGCCGGAACGCCGCAAGGACGCCGCCGCCCGCCGCGCGGCGATGGCGGCGGCCGATCTCGTCGTGCTCTGCCTGCCGGACGAGGCGGCGCGGGAATCGGTGGCGCTGGCCGACAGCCTCGGCGCCGCGGCGCCGAAGCTGCTCGACGCCAGCACGGCGCACCGCACCGCCCCCGGCTGGACCTACGGCTTTGCCGAACTCGACCGCGCGCAGGCGGCGCGCATCGCCGCCGGCCGGCGCGTCGCCAATCCCGGCTGCTACGCCACCGGCGCGATCGCGCTGCTGCGCCCGCTCACCGATGCCGGGCTGCTGCCGCGCGACTATCCGGTGACGATCAACGCCGTCAGCGGCTATTCCGGCGGCGGACGCAGCATGATCGAGGCGCACGCGCGCACCGGCGGGCCGGCGTTCGAACTCTACGCGCTCGGGCTGGCGCACAAGCACCTGGCGGAAATCATCGTCTATTCCCGCGTCGGCCGCCGGCCGATCTTCGTGCCGTCGGTGGGGCATTTCCGCCAGGGCATGCTGGTCTCGGTGCCGCTGCATCTCGACGCGCTCACTGGCCGGCCGCGCGCCGCCGACCTGCACGCGGTGCTGGCCGAACACTACGCCGGTGCCGAACAGGTGCGCGTGCTGCCCGCCGCCGCCGACACGCGGCTGCAGGCGGAGGCGCTGAACGGCACCGACCTGATGGACCTCAGCGTGTTCGCCAACGAGGCGCACGGCCAGGCGGTGCTGGTGGCGCGGCTGGACAATCTCGGCAAAGGGGCCTCGGGCGCCGCCGTGCAGAACATCGCGCTGATGCTCGGTCAGGTCGCGACGGCGGAGACGGCGCATGCGTGAGGGACCGCTCTACACGCTCGATGGCGTGGCGCCGCGCATCGCGCCGGATGCCTTCATTGCCCCCACCGCGGCGGTGATCGGCAACGTGGAGATCGGCGCGGAGAGCAGCGTCTGGTTCCACTGCGTGCTGCGCGGCGACACCGCGCCGATCCGCGTCGGCCGGCGCACCAACATCCAGGACGGCTCGATCCTGCATGTCACCGGCCGCGACTTTGACACCGTGATCGGCGACGACGTGACGATCGGCCATGCCGCGGTGGTGCATGCCTGCAGGCTGCACGACCGCGCGTTCGTCGCCATCGGCGCCACGGTGCTGGACGGCGCGGTGATCGAGGAGGGCGGCCTGCTGGCCGCCGGCGGCCTGCTGCCCCCCGGCAAGCGCATCGGCCGCAACGAGATGTGGCAGGGCGCGCCGGCGCGGCTGGTGCGCGTGCTGTCGGCGGAGGAACGGGCACGGTTCGACAGCACGGCGCCGCATTACGTGGCGCTGGCGGCGCGCTACCGGGCCGGCCTGGGGCGGACGTAGCGGACAGCCGCCCGCGCCGCCCGGCATCGCCGCCGCAAGCATCCTGGGAAGACGACACGATCCCGGCTAGTGTCCGGGGGCGCCGCCGGCGGCGCGCGGCGGCCGGTTCAACCAGGGGAGGAATATCGCATGATCAAACTGAGCGTGCTCTATCCGCGCAGCGACGGCGCGCGGTTCGACATCGACTACTACTGCAACACGCACATGGAACTTGTCCGTCAGAAGCTCGGCGCCGCCTGCAGGCGCATCGCGGTCGAGCAGGGGCTGGCCGGCGGCACGCCCGGTACGCCGCCGGCCTATGTGGCAATGGGCCATCTCTATTTCGATTCGCTCGCTGACTTCCAGGCCGTGTTCCCGCCGCATGCGGCGAGCCTGCTGGCCGACATTCCCAACTTCACCGACATCCATCCGGTGATCCAGATCAGCGACGTGAAGATGTAGCCGGCGCGGCGGGCGATTGACAGGGACGGCGGCTGGCCGGCAGGGTTCGGCGCCAGTGGAGCCATGCCGATGCACTCGCGGCTGAAGAAGTCGATCGCCACCGTCTCGCTCAGCGGCACGCTGCCCGACAAGCTGGAAGCTGCCGCCGCAGTGGGCTTCGACGGCGTGGAAATCTTCGAAAACGACCTGCTGACCTACGACGGCACGCCGCAGGACGTGCGGCGCATCGCCGAGGATCTCGGGCTGGCGCTGCTGCTGTTCCAGCCGTTCCGCGACTTCGAGGCGATGCCGGAACCGCAGCACGCCCGCAACCTCGACCGCGCCGAACGCAAGTTCGACGTGATGCAGGCGCTCGGCATCGCCGACCTGCTGGTGTGCAGCAATGTCAGCCCGGCCGCGCTGGACGATCCGGCGCGCGCCGCCGCCGACCTCGCCGCGATGGCGGAGCGCGCGGCGCGGCGCGGGCTGCGCGTCGGCTACGAGGCGCTGGCCTGGGGACGGCACGTGGCGCGGTGGCGGCAGGCGTGGCAGATCGTGCGCGCGGCCGACCATCCGGCGCTCGGCCTCGTGCTGGACAGTTTTCATACGCTGGCACTCGGCGACAACCTGGACGATCTCGGGCAGGTGCCGGCGGAAAAGCTGTTCTTCGTGCAACTGGCCGACGCGCCGCAACTGGCGATGGACCCGCTGTCCTGGAGCCGGCATTTCCGCAACTTCCCCGGCCAGGGCGGGCTGGATGTCACGGGCTTCGTGCGCGCGGTGCTGGCGGCGGGCTATCGCGGGCCGCTCAGTCTGGAGGTGTTCAACGACGATTTCCGTGCCGCCCCGGCGCGGCTCACCGCGCGCGACGGGCTGCGTTCGCTGATCCTGATGGAATCGGACGCCGGCGGCCCGCCTCTGCCGGCGCCGCCGGCGCTCGGCGGGTTCGAGTTCCTGGAATTCGCGGTGGATGAGACCAGCGGACCCGCACTCGCGGCCAGTCTGCAAACGCTCGGCTTCCGCCATGCCGGCACGCACCGCTCCAAGGCGGTGCAGTTGTATCGCCAGGGGCGCGTCAACCTGGTGCTGAATGCCGAGCAGGACAGCGCGGCGGCGGAGCATTTCCACATGCACGGCCCGTCGGTGTGCGCGATGGCGCTGCGCGTCGATGACACGGCGCGGACGCTGGCGCGCGCGGCGGCGCTGCTGTGCCCGCCGTGGCAGGAGCCGGTCGGAGCGGGCGAGCGCCGCATCCCGGCGGTGCGCGCGCCCGACGGTACGCTGATCCATCTGGTGCAGCCGGACCCGCACGGACGCAGCATCTGGCAGGATGACTTCCAGCTCGACGCGGCGGCGGAGGCGGCGGGTGAGGGCGTGCTCGCGGTCGACCATGTCGCGCAGGCGCTGCCGCCGGGACGCATGGACAGCTTCGTGCTGTTCTATCGCGCGGTGTTCGGCCTGCGGCCGGAGCAGTTGTTCGAGCTGCCCGACCCGTTCGGCCTGATCCGCAGCCGCGCCATGACCAGCACCGACAACAGCGTTCGGCTGCCGCTCAACATCTCGGAAAGCGGCAAGACGGCGACGGGGCGGTTCGTCTCGGCCTACGCCGGCGCCGGCGTGCATCACATCGCCTTCGCCTGCGCCGACATCGCGCGCACCGCGGCGGCGCTGCGCGCGCGCGGCGCGCCGATGCTGCCGATCCCGGCCAACTATTACGACGACCTGGCGGCGCGCTGGGGCCTCGATGATGCGGCGCTGGCCGAACTGCGGTCGCTCGGCCTGCTCTACGACCGCGACGACGGCGGCGCGTTCTGCCACGTCTATACCGACCCGTTCGATGACCGCTTCTTCTTCGAGCTGGTGCAGCGCGACGGCTATCAGGGGTTCGGTGCCGCCAATGCCGCGGTGCGGATGGCGGCGCAGGCGCAGCGGCGGACGCGGCGCTGAACGTCCATCATGATGCGCGATGGCGCTGAGAGAGAGAGAGGCTTCGATGGCAGAAAAAGTGGCCGTCATCACGGCGGGCGGCAGCGGCCTGGGGGCGGGGGCGGCCCGCCGGCTGGCACGCGACGGCTATCGCGTCGCGATTCTTTCCTCCTCCGGCAAAGGCGAGGCGCTCGCGACGGAACTCGGCGGCATCGGCGTGACCGGATCGAACCAGTCCAATGACGACCTGAAGCGGCTGGTCGGGCTTACCCTGGAGCACTGGGGCCGCATCGACGTGCTGGTCAACAGCGCCGGGCATGGGCCGCGCGGCGCCGTGCTCGACCTCACGGATGAGGACTGGCACCGCGGCATGGAGGTGTATTTCCTCAACGTGGTCCGGCCGACGCGCCTGGTGACGCCGATCATGCAACGCCAGCATT
>JAJZVE010000349.1 GCA_021845835.1 Pseudomonadota bacterium
ACGCACGCCCCGGAAGCCGCGCTGCGGCCGCTGCGGGCACGCATGCAGATGATCTTCCAGAATCCGCTCGCCGCCCTCAATCCGCGCCGCACCGTGCTGGCGAGCGTGGCGGCGCCGCTGCTGGCGAGCGGCGAGCGGCGGCGCGTGCGGGACCGGGCGGCGGCGGCGCTGGAACGCGCCGGGCTGCCCGCGCATCTCGGCGCGCGCTATCCGCACCAGCTCTCCGGCGGGCAGCGCCAGCGCGTCGGCATCGCGCGCGCGATCGTGACCGGGCCGGCATTCATCCTGGCGGACGAGATCGTGTCGGGCCTGGATGTCGCGACACAGGCGCAGATCCTCGACCTGCTGCGGGCGCTGCGGCGCGACATGGGGCTGGCGCTCGGCTTCATCGCGCATGACCTGTCGGTGGTGCGCGTACTGTGCGAGCGGGTCGCGGTGATGCACCAGGGCCGCATCGTCGAGGACGGTCCCTGCGCGCGCGTGTTCGACGCGCCCGCGCATCCCTACACGCGCCGCCTGCTGGCCGCGATCCCGCTGCCGGAGATCGACGACGGCTGGCTCGATGCGGCCGAGCCGGAGTGGAACGAGGCCGGCTGATGCCGCTGTTTCTGCACCACACCCCCCTGGCCCTGAAGGAGACGCCGCCATGCTGCAACCGCCGCCCGCCACACCGGGGATGCGCGAGGACGAAATCGACACGCCGGCGCTGCTGATCGACCTTGCTGCGTTCGAGCATAATCTGGACCGCATGGCGGCGCTGCTGGCCGGCACGCCGGCGCGGCTGCGTCCGCACGCCAAGACGCACAAATCGCCGGTGATCGCGGCGCTGCAGGCGGCGCGCGGCGCGGTCGGGCAGTGCGTGCAGAAAGTGGGCGAGGCGGAAGTGCTCGCCTGGGGCGGCGTGCGCGACATCCTGGTCAGCAACGAAGTCGTCGCCCCCCGGAAGCTGGCGCGCCTCGCCGCGCTCGCCGCGATCGCGGAAGCGCGCGTCTGCGTCGATGACGCGGCGCAGGTCGCGGCCGTGGAGCGCGCCGCGCGCGATGCCGGCAGGCGGCTCGGCGTGCTGGTGGAGATCGACGTGGGCGCCGGGCGCTGCGGCGTCGCGCCGGGGCCGGCGGCGGTGGCGCTGGCGCAGGCGATCGCCGCCTCGCCGCATCTGCGCTTCGACGGGCTGCAGGCCTATCACGGCAGCGCGCAGCACCTGCGCCGGCCGGAGGAACGCCGCACCGCCGTCACCGCCGCCGCCGAGCACACGCGCCGCACCGTCGAGCAGTTGCGCCAGGTCGGCCTGGATTGCGCGATCGTCGGCGGCGCCGGCACCGGCACCTTCCAACTGGAAGCGGCGAGCGGCGTCTATACCGAATTGCAGGCCGGCAGCTACTGCTTCATGGACGCGGATTACGGGCGCAACCTCGACGAGCACGGCCAGCCGGTCGCGCAGTTCCGGCAGTCGCTGTTCGTGCTGGCCACCGTGATGAGCGCGCCGCGGCGCGGGACCGCGGTGCTGGATGCCGGACACAAGGCGGTGGCGGTGGATTCCGGGTTGCCGCTGGTCTGGCAGCGGCCGGAGCTGCGCTACGTCTCCGCTTCCGACGAGCATGGCGCGCTGGCGGTCGGGGCGGAGACGGAGGCGCCGAAGCTCGGGGAAAAGCTGCGCCTCGTGCCGGGGCATTGCGATCCGACGGTCGATCGCTACGACTGGTATGTCGGCGTGCGCAACGGGCGCGTGGAATGCCTGTGGCCGGTGGCGGCACGCGGGGCGATGAGCTGAGCGTCAGCCGCCGTCTTCCGCGAACCAGGCGCGCGGCGAGCGTCCCGCGTCCGGGCCGAGGACGGAAAAGCCGCCATCGACGGCAATGTCCGCGCCGGTGATGAAGCCGGCGAGATCGGAGCAGGCGAACAGCACCGCGTTCGCGACATCCGCGCCGCGCCCGACGCGGCCCAGCGGATGCAGCTTGCCGCCGACCGCATCCGCCCGCGCTTCTGTCCCCGCCATGCGCTGCAGCGCCGGCGTCCAGGTCCAGGCCGGCGAGACCGACAGCACGCGGATGCCGCGCGGCGCCAGGCTGACCGCGGCATTGCGGGTGAACTGCAGCAGCGCCGCCTTGGCGGCCGGATAGAGCGCGCGCCCGGCGGCACCGAACTTGCCGCCGACGCTGCCGATGTTCACCACCACGCCGCCCGGCTGCGTCATCGCGTCCGCGGCGCGCGCGGTGAGCAGCGCCGCGCCGATCAGGTTCACGTCCAGCGCGCGGTGCCACTCCGCGCGCGTCGCATCCAGGCCGGGATCGAGATACGTCACCGCGCAATTGACGAGGATGTCGAGCCGGCCAGCATGTTCGCGCGTCTGCGCAACGCACGCGTCGATATCGGCGTCACTGGCAAGATCGGTGTGCTGGAACGTGGCGGCGGCATGGTCCCAGGCCGGCGCATTGCAGTCGGCGACGACGACCTGCGCGTCCGCCGCGCACAGTCCCTGCGCGATGGCGGCTCCCAGTCCCTGCGCCGCGCCGGTGACGATGGCGACCTTGCCGGTGAGCCTGGTCATGCCGCGCGCCAGCCCGCGACCAGCGCATCCACCGTCGCCACCATGCCGAGCAGGGCGATGTTGTCGAGCGCGGCCTGGTGCAGTTCGGGCCGGCTCGCGGAACAGGCATCGGCGGCCACGGTGATGCGGTAGCCCATGTCGGCGGCGTGGCGCGCCGTGTGCTCGACGGTGGAATTGGTGGCGACGCCGGCGATGACCAGATCGACGGGATCGAACAGCCGCAGCGTCTCCTCCAGCGGCGAACCGAAGAAGGCGTTGATGCGGCCGTGCCGCACCACCAGCTCGTGCGGCTGCGGCCGCAGCCGGTCATGGAACGACGCGCCCCAGGAGCCTTCGGTGACGGCATCGAGGCGCACGATATTGTCCCAGACAGGGCCGTTGCGGATCACGTCGGCATGGTCGGGACGGAAGGCGATGCGTACATGCACGATCGGCACATCGGTCTCGCGCGCACCGGCGAGCAGCCGCTCGGCCGCCGCCAGCACCGTCTCGCGTTGCACGTCGCCCTCGGCGAAGCCGAGGCGGATGCGGCCGTTCGCATGCACCACGTCGTTCTGGTAGTGCAGCGCGAGCACGACGCAGCGCCTCACAGGAATGTCTCCAGCGTGTCCTGCACGTCCTCGCGGTTGATGAGGTCGATGCGCTTGAGCACGATGCGCAGCCCGTCCGCGGCGCGCCGCAGCCGGTGCGTGTACTGGCCGCCCAGCATGCGCTGGTCGCGCCGGCGCCATTCCAGCATGTGGAAGGTGGATGTGACGACGATATCGCCGTCCTGCTCCGCCAGCAGCGTGATGTTGCCGACGATGCGCGCCGCCTGCGTCACCGGCTGCTGCGACCAGGCGCGCTTCTCCTCCAGCCGGCGCGCGCGCACCTCGCGCAGCAGCGCGTCCTCGTAGAACAGCGAGGCGTGGTCGATCGGGTCGGGCTGGTCGAAGGTCAGCGGCGCCCAGTACATGCCGTCCTCGGTGAACAGCGCCAGCCATTCCTGCCAGCGCCGCCGGTCGAGCAGCCGGGCTTCGTGGAACAGGAAGGCGGCGACGTCGCTTTCGCTGGTCATGCCGCGCGCTCCCGCGTCATGTAGCCGAGCCAGGCGCGGAACTGGTTGCGCATCGGCAGCTCGCTCAGCCCGTTGGCGACGAAGCCGCCCCGGATCGGCCGGTCGCGGCCGGCGTCGCGATGCAGGCTGACCCACTCGCCGCCTTCGCTCGCCAGCCCCTGCTGGCAGCGCGCATAGACCTCGATGTCATCCGGCATGACGTTGGACGACGGCGAGTTCACCACGTTGGCGTAGGTGATGGCGCGCCGGAACAGCGCATCCGGCGCGCCCTTGAGGCGGAACGTGTAGATCTCCACCAGGGTGCGATCGACCGCGATCGGTCGGATCACGCGCAGTTGCTGGAACGAGGTGTGCGGCGAGCAGCTCGGGTAGATGATGGAGTTGTGGCGCTGGATGTTGAGAATCTCCTGGGTGCGCGCCTCGCCGTACGCGGCCTTCAGCGATTCGATATGGGCAAGCGAGACCGGATCGGTGGGCGGCACGAAGATCGCACCCATGTAGCTGTGGCCGTGATCGTACGCGACCATCTCCAGCTTGTCCCAGAACTCGTACGGCTCGCCGTTGCCTTCGATGATGAGCAGCCGGAACGGCATCTTCGCCTCGCCGGTCATGGCCTTGTACTTGGCGCGCGCGGCGTTGACCGAGGATTCGTGCGTCACCATCGGGTGCGAGGTGTCGTTCAGGTTCTCGAAGAAGATCTTCCAGTTGGAATGCTGCCAGACGCGGAACACCCCGCCGGCGACTTCCACCTCGCCCGCCGGTGCGCGGTCGCAGAAATTGTCGAGCGAGGTGCGGATGCCACCGAGGAAGCTCTCCAGGTCCGGGCCGTCGGCGGCGAGGCTCGCGAACACGAAGCCGCGATAGCTCGCCTGGCGCGGCACGCGGCGGACGGAGAATTGCGGGTCGCTCATGTCGAAGCGCGTGCCGGCGTAGCCCTCCCGCACCGGGACCGAGTGCAGCGCCCCGTCGCAGCGGTAATTCCAGCCGTGGAACGGGCAGCGGATGAACTTTCCCACGTTGCCGTCGGGGAAGGCGACAAGCTGGGCGCCCTTGTGCGCGCAACGGTTGAACAGGACATGCACGTCGCCCTCCGGCGCGCGCACCATGAACACCGACTGCCGGCCGATCAGCGCCTGATGGTAGTCGCCGGGATTGGGAATCTGGCTCTCGTGGCCGACATAGACCCAGGCGCGCCCGAAAATGCGCGCCATTTCCAGATCGAAGATCGCCGGATCGGCATAGACCGAGCGATGCACCCGGTCCGCCTCCACCAGCCGGGCGATGTCGTGCCTGACGTGCATGTCCATGCGCTCGCCTCCCCATGTCTTGCCGCCGCCGGATCGCCCGGCTGCGGGAACGATGTTATCGGCGGATGACGCACGGAGATACGCCTGAAACGGGAGCGGCGACGGCACGGACACGGTTTCTTGCAGGCGGATGCCCCGCCTCGACGCGCACTCCGCGTTTTCCTGCGGGCGGCGCGGCGCTGGCGGCGGCCGTAACGGCGCGGCATGATGCCGGCCGCGTTGCCGGACAGGGAGGCTGACATGCGCTGGTCCAGGATGCTGACGATGGTCGATGTCCACGCCGAGGGCGAGATCGGCCGCGTCGTCACCGGCGGGCTGGGCCACCTGCCCGGCGCGACCATGCTGGAGAAGATGCGCTATATCAACGAGACCGACGATTCGATTCGCCGCTTCACCGTCTATGAGCCGCGCGGCACCGCACACATGACCGCCAACCTGCTGCTGCCGCCCTGCCATCCCGACGCCGCCGCCGGCTTCATCGTGCTGCAGGCGGATCGCGCGCACGCCATGTCCGGCTCCAACGCCATGTGCGTGGCAACCGCGCTGCTGGAAACCGGCATGGTGCCGATGACGGAACCGCAGACGCGCTTCGCCCTCGACACGCCGGCCGGACTGGTCGGCGTGACCGCGGAATGCCGCGACGGCCGCTGCGCGCGAATCACGATGGCCA
>JAJZVE010000350.1 GCA_021845835.1 Pseudomonadota bacterium
GACAATTCGATCATCAGCGGCGGCGAGAACATCTACCCGCAGGAAATCGAGTTCTTCCTGTCCAGGCATCCGCTGATCGCCGACGTCGCGGTCTGCGGTGTGCCCGACGAGAAATGGGGGCAGGTGATCAAGGCGCTCATCGTCCGCCGCACGCCCGAACTCACCGCCGGCGACGTCGAAAGGTACTGCCTCGAAAGCCCCGACCTGGCCCGCCACAAGCGGCCGCGGACGATCCGGTTCGTTGACGCCCTGCCGAGGAACGTGCTCGGCAAGATCGACAGGACGGCGCTGTCATCGGTGACATAGGGCGGCCGTCATGGCGTCCAGGACATGCCTTCGAACCGCAGCAGCCGGACAGGACGGGACCACATGGACAATGCGCCTTTCGAGATGATCTTCCGCCAGGGCCGGCCGCCGGCGGAGCAGAAATACCCGGGGCACGGCCACCGGCTCGGCATGGAAAACGGCATGCTCGTCGAGCGTGACGTGGCGGTGCCGCTGCGCGACGGAGCACGGATCTACATCAACATCCATCGTCCCGAACGGCCGGACGGAAAAGTCCCGGCGCTGGTGGCATGGAGCGCCTACGGCAAGCACCACCCCTTCATGTACGAGGTGTTCTTCCGCAACGGCGACGTCCGCAGGGAATGGTGCTCGGATCTGGCGACCTTCGAGGGGCCGGACCCGAGCTACTGGGTGCCGCGCGGCTACGCCGTGATCCAGGTGGACCCCAGGGGCACCTGGCATTCCGAAGGGGATGCGACCTACTGGGGTCACGACGAAGGCAGGGACGGCCACGACCTGATCGAATGGCTGGGCGTGCAGGACTGGTGCAACGGCAAGGTCGGGATGAGCGGCGTTTCCTACCTCGCCATCATCCAGTGGCAGGTGGCGGCAACGCGCCCGCCGCACCTTGCCGCGATCAACCCCTGGGAAGGGCTGAGCGACATGTATCGCGAGTTCGCCTGCCACGGCGGCATTCCCGAAAGCTTCTTCGCGCCGATCTGGCACAAGACGGTCTCCTACGCGATGAATCGCGTGGAAGACGTGCCGGCGATGATGAAGGAACATCCGCTGTTCGACGACTACTGGGCCAGCAAGGTCGCCGACTTCGCGAAGATCGACGTGCCCGCCTATGTCGTGGCGAGCTGGGCCGACCAGGGCCTGCACACCCGCGGAACCCTGGAGGGGTTCAGGCGCATCGCGTCGCAGCACAAGTGGCTGGACATTCATGGCCGCAAGAAGTGGGAGAATTACTACCAGCCCGAAAGCGTCGAGCGGCAGCGCGCCTTCTTCGACCACTTCCTGAAGGGCATCGACACCGACGTGCTCGCCTGGCCGAAGGTGCGGCTGGAGGTGCGGGAGCGGTACTATGTCGGGGCATCGCGCGACGAGACCGCATGGCCGCTGGCGCGCACGCGCGCCACGCCGCTGTACCTGGACGCACGCAATGGCGCGCTGAGTACGGCGCCGATCGCCGCCGCGTCGCGGGTCGCCTATGACGTGTCGGGCGACGAAACAAGCTGCCCCGCCGCCTATCGGCGCGAACGCGCGCAGTTCGACCACGTCTTTGCCGAGGACACCGAGCTGACCGGCTACATGAAGCTGCGGCTGTGGGTGGAGGCGGTCGGCGCCGACGACATGGACCTGTTCGTCGCCGTGCAGAAATTCGACCGCGATGGCCAGTACGTCCCGTTCGCGGCGTTCAGCGCGCTGGAGGATGGTCCGGTCGCGCTCGGCTGGCTGCGCGCCTCGCACCGGGAACTCGACGCGGCGCAATCCACGCCGCAGCAGCCGCGGCTGCTGCACCGGCGCCTGCTGAAGCTGCAGCAGGGCGTGCCGGTGCCGGTGGAGATCGAGATCTGGCCGTCGGGAACGCGCTTCGCCGCCGGGGAAACGCTGCGCCTGGTGGTGCAGGGCAGCGACATCTACCGGTACGGCCCCTGGATCATGACAGCGCGGCACGCAAAGACGCTCAACGCGGGGCAGCACGTGATCCATGCCGGCGGCGAATACGATTCCCACCTGCTCGTGCCGGTGATCCCGCGCGACGGCTGACCACGGCCGCCGATCAGGCCGCCCTGGCGTGCTGGACGTACTCCTCCGCCAGCCGGTCCAGCAGCGCCAGCACCTGCGCCGACGCCTCGCCCAGCCGGGCGCGCTGCTCCGTCACATCCTCGGCGTCGCCTTCCTGCAGCGCCACCAGCACCGCGCGCCCGCTGGCGTGGACGCGCCGGTGCGGCGCCAGCAGCGCGGCGAAGGCGGCGCTGCGCAGCAGGTTTTCGTCGCTGATGCTGTCGTACCAGCGCCCCAGCCGGCAGGTATGGTGCGTGCCGAGCCTGCCCGGATCGAGCGGGGCCCGGCCGGCCGCCGCCTCGTCGATCGTCTTGACGAAGGCGAGGTGGTCGGCCTTGGTCGCCGCCACCAGCCGTCCGATGCTCGCGCGCGCGATCGCGTCCACCTGCGCCGTCGGCAATGGCCCGGCCGTGAAGCGCACATGCGGGTGATCCTCCTCCACCGTTACCACCTCCGCCGCCAGCCGCAGCGCCTCGGCCGGCACCGCGATCTCCAGCGCCGCGCCGGGCGCAAGCGGCAGTGCCGTCGCCAGCCTCGCGCCGGTCTCGCTCAGGTCGAGGATCTGCGCCGGCGCGGCGGCGCCGCCGGCATGCAGCTCCGCCTCCAGCAGCACCGCCCGCCGCGTCGTCGCGCGTCGTTCGGTCAGGTCCGAGGAGGTGCACAGCGCCCGGTTCACCAGCCGGCCCAGACTGGCCATGTTGTCGTGCAACTGCACGGCGCTGTCGCCGACCATGTCGGCGGAGCGGCGGGTGCGCCGCGCGCCGCCGCTGACCGACTGCATCAGCCGGTCCACTTCCCCGGCGGTCTCGGCCGCGACCCCGATGCTGCGGGCGATCTCGCGCGTGGCGGCGGTCTGCTGCTCGACCGCGGCGGCGATGGCGGTGCCGGTCTGCTCCACCCGGCGCACCGCCGCGGCAGTGGTGTCCATGGTCGCCGACATCTCCGCCACCACCTGCTGGATCGCGGCGATGCGGCTGCGGATCTCGTCGGTGGAGCGGGCGGACTGGCCGGCCAGACTCTTGACCTCATTGGCCACCACGGCGAAACCGCGCCCGGCCTCGCCGGCGCGCGCCGCCTCGATGCTCGCGTTCAGCGCCAGCAGGTTGGTGCGTCCGGCGATGTCGGCGATCAGGCCGACCACGTTGCCGATCTCGCCTGCCGCCTGGCCGAGCCGCGCCATCACCGTGTGCGCCCCCTCCATGCGCCCGACCGCGTCCTGCGTCGCCGTGGTCGCCTGCGCCACCTGCCGGCCGATCTCGCCGATCGAGGCGTGCAGTTGCTCGGCCGCGGCGGCAACCGTCTGCGCCGCGTTCAGTGCCCCGTTGGCGGCGGCACTGGCGGCGGTGGCATCGCGGTCGAGCGCCCGGCCGGCGCCCTGCAGATCGTCCGAACTGCTCTGCAGCCCGTCGGCCAGCGCCGTCACGCCCGCCATCGCGTCGGCGACCTCGGCGTTGATGCGCGTCACCATCGTCTCGATCAGGCGCTGGCGCTCGGCGCGCTCCGCCTCGCCGTAGGTGCCGATGGCGAGGCCGGCGTCCAGCAGCACGGCGCGCGCCAGCGCCGCCAGGCCGTGCGCCAGTGCCTGCCGGCCGGACGGCGTGGTCCACGTCCCGACGCCGCCCGCGACGCACGCCGCCAGCAATTCGCCGAGCGCGAAGCCGTAGCCGGCCAGATAATGCTCCGGCGGCAGGTCGATGCGGCAATGCGCGTGGCCGATGCGCCGCACCGAGTCGCGATAGCCGGTATCGAACCGCGCCTCGAACAGCCGCGTCCAGTGCGCCTGCTGCGCCGCTCGCGCCCGCGCCACCGTGCCCGGCGCGGCGAACAGCGGCGCGAGGCCCGGATTGGCCTGCGCGCGGGCATAGAAGCGGTCGAGCAGTCCGGGCAAAGCCGCCGCGATCGCCGGCCGCAGCCGCACCAGCGCGGCCTGGCCCGCCGCGTCCAGGCCGGTTTCGGCCAGCATGTCGTGCAGCAGATTTGGTGCGGCGGTCTCGGTCATTGGCGGCTCCCCGGCATGCGCGCCGACAGGTTCGCAGCAAGTGGTTAAGAACTCGCCAGCCGGCCGCGCTTGCCCCTGCGCCGGCTTGGGTCTAATGACGCCGCCCCCGCCACCCCCGCGAGATTTCCCGATGAAGCAGCAGGCAAACCTGATCCGCGCCGGACAGGTGATCGAGCACGAGGGCCGGCGCTGGACCGTGCTCAGGCAGCAGATCATCACCCCCGGCAAGGGCGGCGCATTCATCCAGGTCGAGATGCGCGACCTCAAGACCGGCAACAAGACCAACGAGCGCTGGCGCACCGCCGACACGGTCGAACGGCTGATGACCGAGGAAAAGGAGTACGGCTACTCCTACACCGACGGTACCAATCTCGTGCTGATGGACCCCGAGAGCTTCGAGCAGGCGCATGTGCCCACCGCACTGCTCGGCGACGCGGCGCCGTTCCTGCAGGACAACATGACGCTCACCGTCGATCTCGTCGAGGGCGACCCGGTCGCGGTGCATCTGCCGCCGACCGTGGTGCTGGAGGTGGTGGAGGCCGATCCGGTGGTAAAGGGCCAGACCGCCGCCAGTTCCTACAAGCCGGCCAGGCTGTCCAACGGCGTCAAGACCAGCGTGCCGCCCTTCATCGAGACCGGCGAGCGCATCGTGGTCCGCACCGAGGACGGCAGCTACGTGGAGCGGGCGAAGGGCTGACCTTCACCCGGCGCGCCGGG
This sequence comes from Pseudomonadota bacterium, assembly GCA_021845835.1. The sequence continues at coordinate 4,793 of JAJZVE010000350.1, forward strand.
TGAGGGCCTGACGGCAGCCGCAACCGAAAGGGCCGACACGATGGCGCCGAATCTCTCCGCCCACATGACCGTCATGCAGAACGCGGTGCAGCGCGCGGCCAAGCGGCTGTTGCGCGACTTCAACGAAGTCGAGCAACTGCAGGTGAGCGTCAAGGGTCCGGGCGACTTCGTCAGCCAGGCCGATCTGCGCGCCGAGCAGTCGCTGCGCGACGACCTTGCCAAGGCGCGGCCGGGCTATGCCTTCCTGATGGAGGAATCGGGCGCGCACGGCTCGGAGAACTGGGCGTGGCGCTGGGTGATCGACCCGCTCGACGGCACCTCCAACTTCCTGCACGGCATCCCGCACTGGTCGATCAGCGTCGGGCTGGAGCGGCGGCTGCCGGACGGCAGCAGCGAACCCTATGCCGGCGTGGTCTATGCGCCGGTGGTGGACGAGATGTTCTGGGCCGAGAAGGGCGCCGGCGCCTTCGTCAACGAACGGCGGCTGCGCGTCTCCGCCCGGCGCGACATGCAGCAGGCGATGTTCGGCACCGGCATCCCGTTCGCCGCCTCCTCCGCCGGACAGCGCGAGAGCTTCGCGCGCACGCTGGACGTGCTGATGCCGCAGATCGCCGGCGTGCGCCGTTTCGGCGTGGCCTCGCTCGATCTCGCCTGGGTCGCCGCCGGCCGGTTCGACGGATTCTGGGAACTCGGCCTCAAGCCCTGGGATCTGACCGCCAGCGTGCTGCTCGTGCGTGAGGCGGGCGGCTTCGTGCACGCGC
>JAJZVE010000351.1 GCA_021845835.1 Pseudomonadota bacterium
GCCGATCTGGTCCGCTCCAGCCTGCGACTGCGTCCCGACCGCATCCCGATCGGCGAGGTCCGCGGTGCCGAGGCGCTCGATCTGCTGAAGGCCTGGGGCACCGGCCATCCCGGCGGGATCGGCACCATCCATGCCGGCTCGGCCCTCGGCGCGCTGCGCCGGCTTGAGCAGCTAATCCAGGAGGCGGTGGTCAACGTGCCGCGCCCGCTGATCGCCGAGACGATCGACCTGATCGCCGTGCTGCACGGCCGCGGCCGGCAACGGCGTCTCGCCGGGCTGTGGCAGGTCGGCAAGGTCTTGGCCGCCGGCGACTACGTGCTGACGGAGATCGGCGCCGAGCACCCCTCCAACATCGTTCCCCTCCAACCCGGGAGTCATCCGTGAGCCCGAAGACCATCCGTCGTCATGGGCGGCAGCACGTAACGGCCGTCATCGCGCTGGTGCTGCTCTGGCCGGCCTCCGCCTTCGCGGCGGGGTCGAACATGCCGTGGGAGCAACCGCTGCAGCAGATCCTCGATTCCGTACAGGGGCCGGTCACCAAGATCATCGCCGTGCTGATCATCATCGGCACCGGCCTTGGCCTCGCCTTCGGCGAGACCTCCGGCGGCATGCGCCGCCTGATCCAGATCGTCTTCGGTCTGTCGATCGCCTTCGCCGCCGCGAGCTTCTTCCTGACCTTCTTCAACTTCTCCGGCGGGGCACTGGTCGGATGAGTGACCCGGCAGAAATCCGCGGCTGGTCGGTGCCGCTGCATCGCAGCCTGACCGAGCCGATCCTGCTCGGCGGCGTGCCGCGCGGCATGGCCATCGCGCTCGGCACGCTCGCCGCCGCCATCGGCCTTGGCCTCCAGCTCTGGATTGCCGGGATCGCCATCTACCTGATTGGCCATGCCGCGGCGCTGTTCCTGACCCGGCAGGACCCGCAGTTCGGGCCGGTGTTTGCGCGGCATCTGCGTGCCGCTCGCCGGCACCTGGACGCGTGAAGGAGGCGCCGGCCATGCTCGACCTCCGGGAATACCGCACCAGGCGCCGGGAACTTGCCGACTTCCTCCCGTGGGCGGGGCTGGTCGGCCCGGGGATCGTGCTGAACAAGGACGGTGCACTCCAGCGCACCGCGCGGTTCCGCGGGCCGGACCTCGACGCCAGCACGCCGGCCGAGCTGATCGCGGTCGCCGCACGGGTCAACAACGCGCTCAAGCGCCTCGGTGAGGGCTGGGCGATCTTCGTCGAGGCGGCGCGCTCCGCCGCGCCCGGCTATCCCGAGAGCCGTTTCCCCGATCTGGTGTCCTGGCTGATCGACGAGGAGCGGCGGCACGCCTTCCAGGACGAGGGGGCGCATTTCGAGAGCGCGTATTTCCTGACCTTCTGCTACCTCGCGCCGCCCGAGCGCGCCGAACGGGCCAGCCGGCTGCTCTACGACCGGGGCGATGGCCAGCATCGACGTGCCCACGGCGCGGGCGCGAGCGGCGGCGTCGACTGGCGCGCCATCCTGGACGCCTTCGCGGCCGAGACCGAGCGCGTGCTCGACCTTCTGGCCGCCCTCATGCCGCACTGCGCCTGGCTCGATGACGCTGCCACGCTGGCCTATCTGCACTTCACCATCTCGACCAACGGACGCCATCCGGTCGGCATGCCCGAGGTGCCGTTCTATCTCGACGGGCTGCTGCCGGATTGCGACCTCACGCCGGGCATCGCGCCGATGCTCGGGCACTGCCATCTCCGCACGCTCACCCTGCGCGGCCTGCCGGACCGCACCTGGCCGGGGCTGCTGGACGAACTCAATCGGCTCCCGATCGAATACCGCTGGGTCGCGCGCTGGCTGCCTCTCGAGAGGGCGGAGGCGCAGAAGGAACTTGGCAAGAAGCGCCGCCACTGGTGGGCCAAGCGCAAGGGCATTGCGGCGCTGCTGCGCGAGGTGATCTGGCAGCAGGAGACACGGCTCGTCGATTCCGACGCCGAGAACCAGTCGGTGGATGCTGATGCCGCCTTGCAGGAACTCGGCTCGGACGCCGTCAGCTTCGGGTATTTCACCGCGACGGTGACGGTCTGGGATACCGACGAAGCGGCGGTCACCGAGAAAATTCGGCAGGTCGGCCGCGCCGTGCGCGGGCAGGGCTTCGTCGCGGTCGAGGAGACGCTCAACGCGGTCGAGGCTTGGCTCGGAAGCCTGCCCGGTCAGTGCTACGCCAACATCCGCCAGCCGCTGGTCTCGTCGCTGAACCTCGTCCACATGCTGCCGCTGTCGGCGGTCTGGGCCGGGCCGGAGCGCAATGCCCATCTCGACGGTCCGCCGCTGCTGGTGGCGCACACCGCAGGCTCGACGCCGTTCCGCCTCGTGCCGCACCAAGGGGATGTCGGCCACACCTTGATCGTCGGGCCCACCGGCGCAGGCAAGAGCGTGCTGCTCGCGCTGATCGCGCTCCAGTTCCGCCGTTACCCCGCTGCGCGGGTGGTGATCTTCGACAAGGGGCGCTCATCCAAGGCGGCCGTGCTCGGCATGGGCGGCGCCTTCCACGACCTCGCCCTGGGTGGCGAGTATCTGCACGACCAAGATCACGCGGTTACCTTCCAGCCGCTGGCGCGTGTCGATGATGCCGCCGAGCGTGCCTGGGCGGCGGAATGGATCGCGACCCTGGTGGTCCAGGAGAGCATCGAGCTGACGCCGGAAGCCCGCGGCGCCATTTGGTCGGCACTGGGTTCGCTCTCCACCGCGCCGGTGCCCGAGCGCACCCTGTCGGGCTTCGCCGCCCTGTTGCAGGTCAACCGGCTCAAGGCGGCGCTGGAACCCTACACCATCGCCGGCCCGTTCGGCCGGCTGCTTGATGCCGAGCAGGAGAGCGTCGGGGACGCTGACGTGCTGGCCTTCGAGACCGAGGATCTCCTTGGTTCGAAACACGCGGCGCGCGCCGTGCTGACCTACCTGTTCCACCGCATCGAGGCGGGGCTGGACGGCCGGCCAACCTTGATCGCGGTGGACGAAGCGTGGTTCGCGCTCGATGATCCGGTGTTCGCGCCGAAGCTGCGCGAGTGGCTCAAGACCCTGCGGCGGAAGAACGCCTCCGTCCTGTTCTCGACCCAGAGCCTGGCCGACATTACGCGCTCGCCGGTCGCGCCGGCCGTCATCGAGAGCTGCCTGTCGCGCATCTTCCTGCCGAATGCGCGGGCGATCGAGCCGGAGAGCCGGGACGCCTATGCGCGTCTCGGCCTCAACCACCGGCAGATCGAGACCATCGCGCGCGCCATCCCGAAGCGCGACTACTGGTTCCAGTCGGCCGCTGGCTGCCGGCTGTTCGAACTGGGCCTGGGCGAGGTGGCGCTCGCCTTCTGCGGCGCGAGCCGGGCAGAGGACCTCGCGGCGATCGACCGCGTGCTTGTCGCACACGGTCCGGCCGGCTTCGCGGCGGCGTGGCTGCGGGAGCGCGGACTTGATTGGGCGGCAGCGCTTTTGCCAACCGGGCGGATCGCCGCCCGGACTCATCCGGCCCCCGGCGCCGATGTCCGGGAAGATTTGACGCTCAATGCCGATGCCGCACCTGACCCGGCACAGGCGCCTCTGCCCTGCGGCGACGATGTCACGCCGAGGTCCAAGGTGCAGGTGATTCCCGCAACGGAGACCACACCATGAAGCTCTCGCCGCAGATTCTGTCCCCGAGGCGGATCATCGGGGCTGCCGTGATCGCCATGGCGGCGGCCGTTTTGCCGCTCCCCGCACTTGCAACTGTGCCGGTGATCGATTTCGCGAACCTCACGCAGAACGTCCTGACGGCGGTGCGGACGCTGGAGGAGGTGGACAATCAGATCACCCAGATCCAGCAGGGCATCTCCATGCTGGAGAACCAGGCGCGCAATCTGACCGCGCTCCCGTTCTCGGTGCTGGCCCAACTGCAATCCTCCATGGGCGAGATCAACCAGCTCATGGGGCAGGCGCAGAGCCTCGCCTACAGCGTCCAGCAGGTCCAGCTTCAGTTCCAGCAACTCTATCCGAACTACCAGGCCGCAAACGTTCAGGGAAATGTCACACAGGCCGGCCTGCTCGCCGATGCCAACGCCCGCTGGCAAGCGGCGGTCAGCACCTTCCAGCATACGATGGAGGTGCAGAGCCAGATCGTCGCCGCGATCCCCGCCGATCAGGCGGATCTCTCGACACTCGTCGGCCAGAGCCAGGGCGCGGTCGGCGCGCTGCAAGCCATCCAGTCCGGCAATCAGCTTCTGGCGCTGCAATCGCGCCAGCTCTCCGCGACGCAGGACCTGATCGCCGCCGATGCGCGCGCCCAGGCGGCGAATGCCATGCAGAACGCCGAGGTCCAATCGGCCGCGCAGGCCGAGTGGCAGCGCTTCTACGGCAGCGGCGTGAGCTATACTCCGACCCCGGTCAACGTGTTCGGAGGACCCGCACCATGAACGCCAAAGTCTGCGTATTCATCGGCATCTCCTACATCTCGATGCCTGCATGGGCGGGGACGCCCACGGTCGATCAGCTTGTCGCCAACCCGACCATGCTCAACGCTGAGATGGACCGTTGCACGCATCTTGGCATGGCGGCGAATGACGATGTGCGTTGTCAGACGGCGTGGCAGGCCGAGAACAAGCGGTTCTTCGGAAATGGTACCACTTATACGAAGCAACCTGTGAACGTCTTCCCGAATACGCCGACTTACGTCTCGCCAGGACAGACCAAGGCCGCCTCAGGCAACCCCTCGCACGCCGGACCGAAAAATGGGAAGTAATACATCCGTCATCGATCATTTTCTGAACGTCTTTAGCCGCTACATCGACTCTGGCTTCGGGCTGATCTCACCTGATGTCGGCTTCCTGGTCACCGTCTTGATCGGCGTCGATGCCACTCTCGCCGGTCTCGCCTGGGCGCTCGGGGAAGACGATGCGATCCAGGCGCTGGCCAAGAAGGTTCTGTATGTCGGGTTCTTCGCCTTTGTACTCAATCAATGGCAAGCACTGACCGAGATTATCTTCAATAGCTTTGCGGCGATTGGCCTCAAAGCAACTGGATCGTCGCTCAGCTACGCGGATTTCCTTCATCCCGGGCTGCTTGCCCAAGCGGGCGTGCAGGGCGCCGATGTGCTGCTCACGCAGATCCAGCGCCTCGCCGGGTTTCCAGACTTCTTCTGGAACCTCGGCCAGATCCTGGTCATGGGTCTGTCCTGGATCGTGACCCTGCTCGGCTTCTTCGTGCTCGCGATCCTGCTGTTCCTGGCGATCATCGAATTCAAGCTGACCACGCTGAAGGGCTTCATCCTCGTTCCCTTCGCGCTCTGGCGCGGAACTGCCTTCATCGCCGAACCGGTGCTTGGCCAGATCGTCACCTCCGGCGTGCGCATCCTCGTCTTCGCGGTGATCACTGGCATCGGCACCCAGCTCTTCAGCCAGATCCTGCCGAGCAACCCGGCCACCGAACTCTCGCTCCAGGACGCGCTCACCATCCTGCTCGCCTCGATGACCATCGCCGGGCTGGCCTTCTCGGCGAACCGGCTTGCCGCCGGCATTACCTCCGGCGCGCCGCAACTCGGCCTTGGCAGCG
>JAJZVE010000352.1 GCA_021845835.1 Pseudomonadota bacterium
TTGCCGGCGCGCGCGGTGAGGTCGGGCACCAGCCGGTGCAGTTCCGCGCATTCCGCCGCGCTGCGGCCGTCGTTCCACAGGATCGCCGGGCGCAGCACGCGGCCCGTCCCGTCCAGCAGCGTCGCCCCGTGCATCTGGCCGGAAAGGCCGATGCCGGTGAGCGCCCGCCACCCCTGCGGCGCCGCTGCCCGCACCTCGGCGACGGCGGCCAGCGTCGCCTGCCACCAATCCCCGGGATCCTGCTCCGACCACAGCGGATGCGGGCGCGACACGTCGAGGGATGCATTGCCGACCGCCAGCACGCGCTGTGCCGCGTCCACCAGCAGCGCCTTCACCGAGGACGTGCCGATATCCAGCCCGAGAAACGTCACCGATCTGCCTCCCCCGCCTCAGCGCCGCGCGCGGTCGTGGGGGAGTGATACGCTCAATCGCCGACGGCGCGAAGCTGCGGGCGGCCGGCGCGGATCAGGCGCTCATAGACGGCGACGTAGTCCTCGGCCATGCGCCGCGCCGTCCATTTCCGTTCGAACACGCGGCGCACGGTGGCGCGGTCGATCTCGTCAAGGCGCCGCGTCGCCGCCACCGCTTCCTCGACGTTCTCGACGATGAAGCCGGTCACGCCGTCGTCCATCACCTCCGGCACCGAGCCGCGGCGGAACGCGATCACCGGGCAGCCGCAGGCCATCGCCTCGATCATCACCAGGCCGAACGGCTCCGGCCAGTCGATCGGGAACAGCAGCGCGCGGGCGCCCGACAGGAAGGCGGGCTTCTGCGCGTCGTTGATCTCGCCGATGAACTCCACGTTGGCGTCGGCCAGCAGCGGCGCCACCTCGCGCTCGTAATAGGCGCGGTCGGCGTTGTCGATCTTGGCAGCGACCTTCAGCTTCACGCCGGCGGCGCGGGCGATGCGGATGGCACGCTCGATGCCCTTCTCGGGCGAGATGCGGCCGAGGAAGGCGAAGTAGCTCTGCTCCGCCGGCACCGGCGTCAGCAACTGCTCGGGGATGCCGTGATGGACTGTCGCAGCCCAGTTGAGATCCGGAATCGGCCGGCGCTGCGCGTCGCTGATGGAGATCAGCGGCACGGTGGGGAAGAACCGGTACACCGCCGCGAACTCCGCCAGGTCGAGGCGGCCGTGCAGCGTGGTCAGGAACGGCGTATTCTGGCGCGTGAACACCGAATTCGGCCAGTAGTCGATGTGGAAATGCAGCACGTCGAACAGGTGCGCGCGCTGACGCACGTGCTCGATCAGCATGGCGTAGGTGGCGACCCAGTCGCGGATGTCGGGATCGAGCCGCAGCGCCCGCGGCCAGGGCGCGTCCAGCTTCGCCGAGGTGATCGAATCGCCGCTGGCGAACAGCGTCACGTCGTGGCCCATCGCCACGAGTTCCTCGGTCAGCGAATACACCACGCGCTCGGTGCCGCCATACAGTTTCGGCGGCACCGCCTCGAACAGCGGCGCGATCTGAGCGATACGCATGCGGCACGACCTTCCGGTTGAACTGGGGGCGCGCAATTCCTGCGAACCGCGGCATGGCCCCTCGGCTGGCAAACTGGGCAGTGATGATGGCAAAAACGCGGCGTCTGACACGGCGTTCACGGCCTCAGTCGCCGACCGCGCGCAGCGCCGGCCGTGCCGCGCGGGCGAGCCTGCCATACAGCGCCAGGTAGTCCTGCGCCATCCGCCGCGCCGTCCACCGCGCCTCGAAGCGGCGGCGGATCGCTGCGCGGTCCAGCCGATCGATCTGCGCAACGGCCGCGACGGCCCCGGCTACGTCATCGACGATGAAGCCGGTCTGCCCGTGCTCCACCACTTCCGGCACCGAGCCGCGGCGGAACGCGATCACCGGGCAGCCGCAGGCCATCGCCTCGATCATCACCAGGCCGAACGGCTCCGGCCAGTCGATCGGGAACAGCAGTGCCGCCGCGCCGGACAGGAAGTCCGGCTTCTCGGCATCGCCGATCTCGCCGAGATACTCGACCGCATCGCCCTGCAGCAGCGGCGCCACCACGCGCGCGTGGTAGGCGGCGTCCTCCTCGCCCACCTTGGCGGCGACGCGCAGCCGCATCCCCGCCGCCCGGGCAATGCGGATCGCGCTCTCGATGCCCTTCTCAGGCGAGATGCGCCCCAGGAATGCCAGGTATCCCGGCTGCGCGGGCTGGGGCGTCAGCAGGTTGGCCGGCATGCCGTGATGGATGGTGCCGGCCCAGCCCAGCCCCGGCGCCGGCGCGCGCTGCGCGTCGGAGATGGACACCAGCGGCGCATCCGGGAACAGTTCGTAGATGTCGCGCACCCAGTCGCGATCCATGCGCCCGTGCAACGTGGTCAGAAACGGCGTGGGCTGGCGCGAAAACATCGGCAGCGGCCAGAAGTCTATATGGAAGTGCAGCACGTCGAATTCATGCGCCTCGCGCAGCACGAGTTCGAGCAGCCGCATATAGGGTGCGCCGTTCTCCTCGAAATTCGGCACGAAGCGGGCGGCGCGGGCGCGCGCGGGCACGAGGCGGGCGGAGGTGACTGAATCGCCGGTCGCGAACAGTGTCACGTCATGGCCGAGGGCGACGAGTTCCTCGGTCAGCCAATGCACGACCCGCTCGGTGCCGCCGTAGCGGCGGGGCGGGACGGCCTCGAACAAGGGGGCGATCTGGGCGATGCGCATGCCGCCAGAATGGCTGCCGCTTGTGGCGAAACCGCGGCGCCGGGGCGACGCTGGCATGGATGACGGACAAAATTGAGCCGCAATGCGGCACCAGTGTCCTGGCGTCGGGCGGCGCCCCGCCGCCCCGGAAGCGAGCTTGCCCCGTGAACGCCGACCCGTCCGCCCCTGCCCTCCTGCGCTATCGCAGCCGCCCGATCGGATTCCTGCTGCACTACGTCCGCCGCCACGCCGCCGACCATGCCGTCGTGCTCGGCGCGGTGTGCTTCGCCGTCGTGTTCGCCGTCACCACCCAGTACGGGATGAAGCGCGTCATCGACGTGGTCTCGCACGGTCCTGCGGCGGCCGGCGGCGCGGTATGGGGTGCGTTTGCGCTGCTGTGCGCGCTGATCGCGGCCGACAATCTCACCTGGCGGATCGGCGGCTTCATGGCGGCGCGCACCTTCGTCGCCGTCACCGGCGACGTCCGCAGCGACCTGTTCCTGCACCTTGCCGGCCATTCGCCGAGCTACTTCGCCGAGCGGCTGCCGGGCGCGCTGGCCGGGCGGATCACGGCGACCGCCAATGCGATCTACCAGACCGAGAGCACGACGACCTGGAACGTCATCCCGCCCTCGCTCGCGGTCTGCGTCGCCATCGTGCTGATCGCGACCGTCAACCCGGTCATGGCGGCGGGGCTCGTGCTGGTGGCGGCGGCCCTGGCCACGATGATCTTTCTGCTCGCCCGCCGTGGCACGCCGCTGCACCGCGCCTATGCCGGCCGTGCCGCCGCCGTCGATGGCGAACTGGTGGACGTGATCACCAACATGCCGGTGGTCCGCGCCTTCGGTGCCACCTTCCGCGAGCATCGGCGCATCACCGGCGAGATCGGCGTCGAGATGCAGGCGCGGCGGCGCAGCCTGCTCTATCTGGAGAAGCTGCGGCTGCTCCATGCCGTGCTGACCGCGGTGCTGACGGCCGGGCTGCTCGGCTGGGGCATCGCGCTGTGGCAGCACGGGCAGGCGTCGGCGGGCGATCTGGTGCTGATCTGCTCGCTCGGCTTCACCATCCTGCACGGCACGCGCGACCTCGCCGTCGCGCTGGTCGATCTGACGCAGCAGGTGGCGCGGCTGGAGGAGGCGATCGGCGCGCTGCTGGTGCCGCACGACCTGCCCGACCGCGCCGGCGCGCAGTCGCTGGTGTCGCGCAGCGGGCGCGTGGCGTTCGACCGTGTGCGCTTCGCCTATCCGCACCGCGCGTCCGTGCTGCAGGACCTGACGCTGACGATCGAGCCGGGCCAGCGGGTCGGCCTGGTCGGCGCCTCGGGGGCGGGCAAATCGACGGTGCTGGCCCTGTTGCAGCGCTTCTACGACGTGCAAAGCGGCAGAATCCTGATCGACGGACAGGACATCGCCCAGGTGACGCAACAGAGCCTGCGCGAGTCGGTCGCCGTGGTGCCGCAGGACATCTCCATGTTCCATCGCACGGTGCTGGAGAACATCCGCTATGGCCGCCCCGACGCGACCGAGGCCGAGGTGCTGGCGGCGGCCACCATCGCCCGCTGTCGCGACTTCATCGAGGCGTTGCCGGACGGGTTCGACACACTGGTCGGCGACCGCGGCGTGAAGCTGTCGGGCGGGCAGCGGCAGCGCCTGGCGATCGCGCGGGCGCTGCTGAAGGACGCGCCGATCCTGCTGCTGGACGAGGCGACCAGCGCGCTCGACAGCGAGAGCGAGGCGGCGATCCAGGTGGCGCTCGACAACCTGATGCGCGGGCGCACCGTGATCGCCATCGCGCACCGGCTGTCCACGCTGCGCAACTTCGATCGCATCGTCGTGATGGACGCCGGCCGCGTCATCGACGACGGCACGCCGCTGGAACTGGCGCACCGCCCCGGCCCGTACCGCGACCTGCTGCGCCGGCAGATGCACACGCTGGAGGATCTGCCGGCGGTGGCGTGAGGCGCGCTCAGAGTCCGGTGACGAACTTCGCCATCACCACGATGATCGCAACCTGCAGCGTGCCCTGGAACGCCACCGCATAGACGTAGCGGCGCATCAGCCGGCCGATGCGCGGCAGGTCCGGGGCCGGCTTGCGCATCTCCAGATAGACCAGCAGGTTGGTCGGCAGCAGCACGCCAAGACCCTGCACCGTCAGGACGCCGACGATCACCAGCGCGGCCAGCACCCAGCCGTAGCCGGGCCAGGGCAGGTCGAGCAGGCCAAGCTGGCGGGCATGGAACCAGCCGGAGGTGCCGGTGACGATGGACAGCGTCGGCAGCAGGAACAGCGTCTTCGGCATCAGCCGCAGAATCATCGCCCGCCGCGCCTCCGGCGGCAGGCGGCGCATGATCGGGCCGACCACGAACCCCATGAACAGGTCGATGCCCGTCCACAGCACGCCGCACATCACATGCACGAAATTGAGCGCCCAGCGGTCATCCGCCGCGATCACCGCCGCGAGCACGAGGAAGGCCAGCACCACCCAGCCCAGATTGCGCAGGTCGATGCCCGGCGCCTCCATCACCCCGGCCGCAGTTGCCTGCGACATGGCCGTCCCTCCCCCGCATGTTTTCTTATGGCAACACGCTAACGGCGGAGCGGACCGCCGGCAATCGCGCGCTCGCTTCCCCCGCGCCGCGCGATCCGGCAGAGTGGCAGGATGTCACGCCGCAGCCTGGAGATCACGCCGGAGCTGATGCTGCGCGCCTACCGCGCCGGCCTGTTCCCGATGGCCGAGACGCGGCGCGGCGAGCGGCTGTACTGGCTCGACCCGGAGCAGCGCGGCGTGCTGCCGCTGGACGGGTTCCATCTGCCGCGGCGGCTGCTGCGCACGGTGCTGGCCGACGACTTCACGGTCACGGTGGACCAGGATTTCC
>JAJZVE010000353.1:0-1770 GCA_021845835.1 Pseudomonadota bacterium
TGTGGGCCGTGGCCGTGGTGCTGGTGATCGTGGCGCTGAAGGCGACGCCGTTCGGCCGGGCGGTCTATGCGGTCGGCAGCAACGAGCTGGCGGCCCTGCTGTCGGGCATCGGCCGCGGCCGCACCGTGGCCGGCGTGTTCGTCATCAGCGGCCTGTGCGCGGCCTTCGTCGGCCTGCTGCTGGCGGGCTATGCCCAGCAGGCCTATCTCGGCATGGGCAACGACTACATGCTGCCGCCGATCGCGGCGGTGGTGATCGGCGGCACGCAACTGGCCGGCGGCGAGGGTGGCTACGGCGGCAGCATCGCGGGCGCGCTGACGGTGATCCTGCTGGAGGCGGTGCTGGTCACGCTGAATGTTTCCCAGGGCGCGCGGGACGTGGTGTTTGGCGGCATCCTGCTGCTGCTCGCCTTCATGTTCCTTCGCCGCGCCGGCCGGTAGGCAGCAGTGAACCGCGCCGGGCCATGAACCGCGCCGGGCTTGTTGGGGTGAACGGCCCGTCGGGACCGTCGGTGGCATGATGGGACTGTTGAACCAGTCCGATCAGAGGGCCGCCCCGATGGAATCCGCGCATCAGGCTTGATCACCGACGTCTACGGCCCCGCCTCCTCCCTTCGCCCATCCAAACCGAATACCGCGAGGAAAGTCGCGGACGGAATGTCCCGCCCCTCCCCTGAACGCGGACATCAGAGCGGTTGTATCGGTCGTAGACCGTCGTGCTCGGCGTAGACCGCGGGGCAGTCTTGCCACTGGCAGCCGCTGCACAGCACATGGATGACCCCACTGATGATCCGCCGGTCGTCCTGGCGGCGCGCTCCGGGGTAGATTTTCGGAAGCAGCGGATCAATCGCCGCCCACGCCCCAGCGATCAGCCAGTACTCGACAGCCATCGCACGTCTTGCTCCATCTTGCCGTCAGACGGAGCGAATCAGAAAACCACCAGCGATTCCTGGACCCTAATCGAGTTTGGAGCCTCACGTCATATCAATGACTTGGGATTCTATTCCGCTATCGTCAAGTCCTGCATAGTCGTCCTCTGCTCAGCGCAGCAGGTCCGCCAGTGTCGTCGCGGCATCCGTGATGTCCCGGCGCAGGGCGCTGGCAGCTTCCTCCGCGTCCTGCCGGCGCAGCGCCGAGAGCACTGCCCGGTGCGCCACATTGGCTTCCCGCCAGTTGTCCGAGGCACGGAGTGCATGGAAGTAGGGGCCGATCTGCAGCCAGAGGGATTCGATGATGCTCAGCAGCGTGGGCGAGGCGGCCATGCGGTAGATCAGGAAGTGGAATTCGTAATTCGCGGGTACGAACAGCCGGCCGTCCATCTGTGCGACGGCATCCTGCATGCGATCGACCAGTTCAGCGAGCCGACCCAGCCCGGCCGGCGTGATGCGGGAAGCGGCCCAGGCGGCGGCCAACGGTTCCACCTCGCACCGCACCCGGCACAGATCGGCCAGACGGCCCCGCGTCAGCACGGGCACGCCGACGGATCGGCCGAACACGACGGTCAACGCCTGTTCCGCCATCAGCCGGCGCAGCGCCTCGCGCACCGGCATGGCGCTGACCTGGAACGCATCTGACAGGTTCTGCAACGTGATCGTCTGGCCGGGCTCTATCTCACCATTGAGAATCATGTCCCGGATTTGGCGATAAACCCGTTCCTGCACGGTGTCGCGCCCGACCGGCCGCTGCGGCAGACGCCGCTCCGCGTCCTTCGCTTCTGCCTCGACCGTCTGCGGCATGCTGCTGCTGATCGCCCTCCTTCGGCGAGCCCTTC
>JAJZVE010000353.1:1780-5513 GCA_021845835.1 Pseudomonadota bacterium
GAACATATGATCTATGATCAAAAAGTCGTCCAGAAAAATAACCGCAGCGCACGGCCGACCAGCAGGCGCTGCATGCAGGAGGAACGTGACCGATGCGATGGATTCGTGCCGCCTTCGGCATGGCAACGGCGTTGGCGCTCGCCGCCGGCGTGCACGGCGCCCATGCCGCCGACAAGAAGTTCAAGATCTTCCTGTCGATGAGCTATATCGGCAATGACTGGCAGGCCGAGGCAGCCAACATGGTCAAGGCAATGGCCGCCTCCAAAGACTATCGGGACAAGGTGGACCTGCAGGTACAGGTCGCCGGCCCGAACGCGCAGCGCCAGATCCAGCAGATCAACGCGATGGTGCAGCAGGGCGCGCAGGCGATCGTGGTCTATCCGATCTCGCCGACCGCGCTCAATCAGGTGGTGCGCAATGCCTGCCAGCGGCATGTGGTGATCATCGCCTATGATGCCGAGATCACCGAGCCCTGCGCCTACAACGTGCATATCGACCAGACCGAGGCCGGGCGCGTGACCGCGGAGTGGCTGGCGAAGAAGCTGAACGGAAAGGGCAACATCGTGGTGCTGACCGGGGTGCCCGGCACGTCGGTGGACACGCAGCGCACCGCGGCGGCAAAGGCGGTGTTTGCCAAGCATCCAGGCATGCACGTCGTCGCCGAGGGCGTGGGTATGTGGAGCCAGGCGGTGGCGCGGACCGAGATCACCAAGATCCTGACCACGCATCCGTGGAACGAGATCGACGGGTTCTGGGTGCAGGTCGGCTGCTACACGATCGCCTCCATGGAGAAGGAGGCCGGCATTCCCGACGACAAGCTGAAGCCCTGCGCCGGCGAGGGTGCCAATGGCCACCGCATCCAGATGCTGCCGGTCAACGATCCCGGGGTGAAGGGTGCGAGCGGCACCTATCGTCCGATGGGCCAGCCCAGCATTTCCTACGCCTCGCCGCCCTATTCCGGCGGGCTGGCGCTGAAGCTGGCGGTGGACAGGCTGGAGGGCAAGGAGATCCCGAAGCTGACCAAGCTGCCGCTGCCGGTCGTGACCAACGAGACCGTCAAGCTCTGCCAGCAAGGCACCTGGGCCGAGATGCAGGCGGGCTGCAACGTGTTCCAGCCCTCGATCATCAGCAACCCCGGCTGGTTCGCCTCCATCTACTCGCCGCAGACGCCGCAGATCGGCCTGCAGGCGGCGCTGAACGGCAAGCCGGAGCAGTGACCATGTTCGCGCGGGAGGGCATGTCCCTCCCGCCTCTCCCCGACCGAAGCGGTGTGCCTGCGCTGTCGGTTCGCGGGATCACCAAGGCCTATGGCGCGACGGTGGCGCTGAACGAGGCCGAATTCAGCGTCGCCGTCGGCGACGTGCATGCGTTGCTTGGCGAGAACGGCGCCGGCAAGTCCACCGTCGTCAAGCTGCTGTCCGGCCTGATCCTGCCGGATCAGGGACGGATTGAGCTGTTTGGGCGCGAGGTGATGCTGTCGCGCCCGGCGGAGGCGCAGCGGCATGGCGTGCAGACGGCGTTCCAGGAACTTACGCTGGTGCGCGACCTCTCGGTGGTCGAGAACATGCTGCTGCCGCGTGCGCCGGCCGGGCTGCTTGGCCAGCTGCGGCGCCGCGAGGGCGAGGCGCGCGTGGCCGCACATTTCGCGGCCCTTGGACTGGACGATGTCGACCTTCATGCCGAGGTGGGCACGCTGGACCTCGCGCTGCGCCAGAAGATCGAGATCGCGCGGGCGCTGTTCCGCCGCCCGCGCATCCTGCTGCTCGACGAACCCACCTCCACCCTGTCGGGACGCGACATCGACTGGCTGGGCGCGCAGATTGAGCGGCTGCGAGGCGAGCGCGTCACGACCGTGTTCATCTCGCACCGGCTGCGCGAGGTGCGGCGCTTCTGCAACCAACTGACGGTGCTGCGCAACGGCCGCAGCATCGGCACCGCCGCAGTCGACGAGGTGCAGGACGACGAGGTGATCCGCATGATCATCGGCCGCTCGCTCGCCAGCACCTTTCCGCCGCGCCCAGCCACCGCGCCCGAAGGCGCGCCGGTGCTGCAGGCCGCGGGGCTGACGACCGCCGGCAAGTTGCGCGGTGCGGGATTCACACTGCGTGGCGGCGAAATCCTGGGCATCGCCGGACTGCAGGGAATGGGTCAGCAGGAATTGTTCCTGGCCTGCTTCGGCGTCGCACCGCTTACGGCGGGGACGCTTGTGGTGGACGGTCGGAAGGTGGTGCTGGCCTCACCGCGTGATGCGATCCGCGATGGCATCGGCATCAGCCTGGTGCCGGAAGAGCGCAAGACCGAGGGCCTGTTCCTGAAGATGTCTGGACGCTTCAATGTTTCGCTGCCCATCGCCCGTCGCTTTGCGCGCCTCGGCGTGATCGGCACCCACGCCGAGACGCAGGCGGTTGCCGATGTGCTGAAGCGGGTGGAGGTTCATCCGCGTGCGCTCTATACCGCGGCCAGCGCATTTTCTGGCGGCAACCAGCAGAAGCTGGTGATGGCGAAGTGGCTGCTGGCGGGCAGCCGCATCCTGTTGCTGTTCGATCCGACACGCGGCGTCGATGTCGGCACCAAGCATCAGATCTACGTGCTGATGCGCGACTTCGCCGATGCCGGGGGCGCCATCCTGTTCCACTCCACGGAAATCCCGGAACTCGTCAACATGTGCGACCGCGTGCTGGTCATGTACGAGGGCAGGCTGGTCGCAGAACTGGCTGGCGGCGGGATCGAGGAAGAAGCGATCATGCGCGCGGCGCTCGGTGAGACGTCCGCTGCGCGGGGGCCGGTCGCATGAGCGCCACCACCGGCCTCGCTGCCCGTCCCATCTGGCGGCCGCGCCTGGCACGCCAGCGTGGGTTGATCATCGCCTGCGCTGTATTCCTGACGCTGTTTCTGGCGGTCGACCTGATCACGCCGGGACCGTTCAACTATTTCGAGTTCAGCTTCCTCTCGGCGGGCGGCGCGGCCTTGGCGCTGGCGGCGATGGGACAGACGCTGGTGATCCTGACCGGCGGATTCGACTTGTCGACCGGCGCGGTCGTCTCGCTGGTCAACGTGGTGCTCGCGAGCGTGATGGGCGCCTCGGCGCTGTCGCAGATCGGCAGCTTCGCCCTTGCACTGGCGATCGGTGGCCTGGTCGGCGCCTTCAACGGGTTTTTCGTCGCGGCCGTACGGATGCAGGCGATCGTGGTGACGCTGTCGGCGATGTTCATCGTGCAGGGAGTCACGCTGCTGGTGATGGACAAGCCGGGCGGCATGATTGCGCCGGAGTTCGTCAGCTTCTTCACTGGCAGCGCCATTCCGAACTGGCTCCCGGCCCCCGTCGTCGTGCTGGCGGTGGCGGCCGGCGCCTGGCTGCTGCTGAAGAACACGCGCTTCGGTGTCGGCCTGTATTCCGTCGGCAGCGACGCCGACGCCGCCTATGCGGCCGGCGTGCCGGTGCGGGCGGTGACCTTCGCCGCCTATGCGCTCGCCGGGATCTTCTACGGCGCGGCGGGTGCGTTCGTCTCGGCGCAGACCGGATCGGCCGATCCGCTGGTCGGGCGGCCGATGCTGCTGCAGGTGTTCATCGCCGTCGTGCTGGGCGGGACGCGGTTGGGCGGCGGGCGCGGCGGCGCCATCGGGTCGATCGTCGGCGCCTACACGCTGATGATCGTCGTCAACATCCTGCTGGTGCTGAACGTCTCCGCCTATTTCAGCTCGATCGCCGAGGGATCGATCCTGCTGCTGGCGG
>JAJZVE010000354.1 GCA_021845835.1 Pseudomonadota bacterium
GCGTGCTGGCGGAGGGACGGAGCGCGGCGCGCACGACGCTCGCCGAGGTGATGACGCCGAACCCGGACTCGCTGCCGCCGCGGGCCAGCGCGATCGAGGCGCTGCACCTGATGACCGATGGCGGCTTCCGCCATGTGCCGGTGGTCGAGCAGGACCGCGTCGCCGGCATCGTCTCGTTCGCCGACTTCCGCGGCATCGAGCGGGCGCATCTCGACGATGAAACCGGCTACTGGGAGATCATGTAGCCGCCGCGCGCCCGCTCAGCCGAGCCCCAGCACCGCCCCCGGATCGGCCGCAATCGGCCGCAGCACCGCCGCGAGGCGCCCGGCCCAGGCGGCGGCCCCGGCCGCCTCCGCGATCAGGTCCTGACGTACCTCGAACAGCGCCGTCGCGATCCCGCGCGCCTCGCCAACCCAGGGCACGGTGAAATCGCCCTCCAGGGTGACGCGATAGGGCTCGTTCACGCCGATCAGCAGCGCGGGGTCGGCGCGCAGCCCGTCGAGCAGGGCGGCGGCAAGCCGCTTGGCCCGCAGATACAGCACGCCGACCTGCCAGGGGCGGCGCACGCCAAGGAAGGTCGGGGTGAAGCTGTGCACGCCGATCAGCACGGTCGGCCGGCCGGCGGACAGGCGGGCCTCCAGCAGCGCGGCCACGCGATCGCGGAACGGCGCGAAGAACAGGCGGTTGCGGGTGGCGCGTTCCGCGGCGGACAGGTCGCGGTTGCCGGGAATCTCGGTCGCCTCGCTGCGCGCCGGTATCAGGCTGGCCGCCCCGGCGGGCCGGTTGCAGTCGATCAGCAGGCGCGAATACCCGGCGAGCGCCAGCGGCGCATCCAGGTCCCGCGCCAACTGCCGCGCCACCTCCGCCGCACCGATGTCATAGGCGATATGGCGCTGCAGCTCCGACGCCGGCAGGCCGAGAGTGCCGTAGCGCGCCGGGATGAAGTTGGAGGCGTGTTCGCACAGCAGCACGACGGGCGAGCCGCCCTGTTCGTTGACGAGCGTGACGGCGGGCGGGTCGGCCTCTGGCATCGGGCGGTCCTCAGAGCAGGCGTGTGCCGGGGGGAATGCGCCGGCCGCGCAGGAAAGCGGCGGCGTCGAGCGCGGCGCGGCCGGGGGCCTGCACCTCGGTCAGCCGCAGCGCCCCGCGCCCGGCGGCGACCAGCAGCGCGTCGTCCAGCACCGTGCCGGGCGGGCCGCTACCATCCTCGACCGTGGCCGCCAGGATCTTCAGCGGCTGGCCGTCGAGCAGCGCGAACGTGCCGGGCCAGGGATTGAGCGCGCGTACGCGGCGGGCGAGGGCGGCGGCGTCCTCGCTCCAGTCCAGATGCCCGTCGGCGCGCGTCAGCTTGGGGGCATAGGTGGCACTCTCCGCCGGCTGCGGCACCGCGGGCGGCGGATCGTCCAGCGCGCGCAGGATCAGCCGCGCGCCGATCTCCGCCAGTTGGTCATGCAGCGAGGCGGCGGTAGTACGGCCGGTGATCGGCACCGCCTCGCGCAGCAGCATCGGGCCTGTATCGAGGCCGGCATCCATCTGCATGATGGTGATGCCGCTCTCGGCGTCTCCGGCCAGGATCGCGGCCTGGATCGGCGCCGCGCCGCGCCAGCGCGGCAGCAGGCTGGCATGGATGTTGAGGCAGCCGCGCCGCGGCGCGGCCAGCATCGGCTCGGGCAGGATCAGGCCATAGGCGGCGACCACGGCGGCATCCAGGCCGAGCGCCGCGAACGCCTCCTGCGCCGCCGGATCGCGCTTCAGCCGGGCGGGCGTGCGGACCGGAAGGCCCAGCTCATCCGCCGCGACATGCACCGGGCAGCGCCGCACCGCCTGTCCGCGCCCGGCGGGGCGGGGCGGCTGGCAGTAAACGGCGGCGATGTCGTGGCCGGCACCGTGCAGGGCGCGCAGCGCCGGCACGGCGAAATCCGGACTGCCCATGAAGGCGAGACGCACGCGCTACTTCGCCTTCTGCCGCTGCTCCTTCGCCAGCCGGCGCAGGATCATGTTGCGCTTGAGGGCGGAGAGGTGATCGACGAACAGCACGCCGTCGAGATGGTCGATCTCGTGCTGCAGGCAGGCGGCGAGCAGGTCGTCGGCCTCGATCTCCCGCCGCGCGCCGGTCGCGTCCAGGTAGCGCACCTTCACCCGCGCCGGCCGCGTCACGTCGGCATACTGGCCGGGCAGCGACAGGCAGCCTTCCTCGCGGGTGGCAAGCTCGGCGCTGGCGGCAATGATTTCCGGGTTGACCAGGGCGATCGGGTCGCGCGCCTCGTTGCGCTGCAGATCGACCACGGCCACGCGCAGCCCGACGCCGACCTGCGGTGCCGCGAGGCCGATGCCGGGCGCCTTGTACATGGTGGCGAACAGGCGCGGCAGCAGCGCGCGCACCGCGTCGCCGTCGCCCTCCCGCACCGGCCGCGCCCTGGCCTTCAGCGCGGCGTGCGGCGCGATCAGGATGGGCAACAACTCGCCCGCGTCGTCGGGTGGCGGCAGGGTGGAAACGGCGGAGGACATTGCCGCGATGTAGCGGTCCCGGCGCGGGGGTTCAACGCCCCTTAGCCCCTTGCAACGGAAGGCATTGCTGCCAAATTAGGCAACGTCGGGTCGCCATCACGGGACCCGGCGATTCGGACCCGGATTGCGGGTCCGGCTTCGCTCTGAGGAGGAGGCCCGATGACGACACGCATGTTCGCGTCCCCGTTGTTCCTGGGGTTCGACCATCTGGAACAGATGCTGGAGCGCGCCGCGAAGACCTCGGCCGATGGCTATCCGCCCTACAACATCGAGCAGACCGGCCCGACCGGGCTGCGCATCACGCTCGCCGTGGCCGGCTTCACCATGGACGACCTGCAGATCACGCAGGAGGACAACCAGCTGGTGATCCGCGGCCGGCAGACCGATGACGGGCAGGGGCGCGTGTTCCTGCATCGCGGCATCGCCGCGCGGCAGTTCCAGCGCGCCTTCGTGCTCGCCGAAGGGATCGAGGTGAAGGGGGCCTGGCTCGACAACGGCCTGCTGCACATCGACCTGATGCGCCCGCAGCCGGAGAGCCGGGTGAAGACCATCCGCATCGGCAAGGGCGACAGCACGGTTTCGGTGCTCGACCCGCAGGTCAAGCACGGCCGGGTGGGCTGAAACGAACAAGGGATGGCGGCGTTGGCCCCGTATGGCAACGTCCGCCGGGAGAATGAGACAATGGACGAGAACACTCGGCCGGAGGACCCGGCCCCGCTGGAGATCCTGGACATCCGCCATCTGTCGGCCGAGCAACTGGCCGGTCTCGGCGTGTCGCAGATCGCCTATGTGAAGCCGGTGATGATGAACGGCGTGCGCGCCTTCGCCATCCACGCTGCCGACGGCACCCCGATGGCGGTGGCCGGCGACTGTGACGTGGCGGTGGCGGCGATCCGCCAGCACGAGATGCAGCCCAGCCTGGTGCACTGAGCAGGGCGAGACGTTCAGCCGGGCAGGCGCGGCACGCGGCTGCCCGGCGTCGTGAGATCGAGCAGCGGCCCCAGCGGCACGATGCCGGTCGGGTTCACCCAGGGGTGGCTCATGTAGTAGTGCCGCTTGATGTGGCCGAATTCGACCGTCGCGGCGATGCCCTCGGCCTGATACAGCGAGCGGGTGAAGTCCCACAGCGCCGGATAGTCGACGATACGGCGCAGGTTGCACTTGAAGTGGCCGTGATAGACGGCATCGAAGCGGATCAGCGTGGTGAACAGCCGCCAGTCCGCTTCCGTCAGTTTGTCGCCGCACAGATATGCCTGCCGCGAGAGGCGTTCCTCCAGCCAGTCCAGCGTCTCGAACAACGGGCGCACCGCCTCCTCGTAGGCGGATTGCGTGCGGGCGAAGCCGGCGCGATAGACGCCGTTGTTGAGCGTCGCATAGACGCGCGCATTCACCGCGTCGATCTCGGCGCGCAGCGCGGCCGGGTAATAGTCGCCGGGCGCGGCGCCGATGCCGTCGAAGGCGGCATTGAAGATGCGGATGATCTCGGCCGATTCGTTGTTGACGATGCGGTTCGTGGCGCGGTCCCACAGCACCGGGACAGTGACGCGGCCGGAGAAGCGCGCATCGGCGCGGGCGTAGAGTTCATGCAGGCACCGCGCGTCCATCACCGGGTCCGCCACCACGCCGTCGCCCGGCGTGAAGGTCCAGCCATCCTCGCCCATCAGCCAGTGTACCACGGACAGGCCGACGATGTTGTCCAGGCGCTTGATGCGGCGGAAGATCAGCGCGCGATGCGCCCAGGGGCAGGCGAGCGAGACATAGAGGAGATAGCGCCCGGCCTCCGGCGGAAACCGCCCGCCGGGTTCGATCCGATCTCGGAACACCGTGTCGGGACGCGCGAAGGCACCCCTGCTGTCGGCACGGTCGCGGCTTTCGCGCTGCCAAACGCCGTCGATCATCAGGCCCATGCCGCTCTCCCTGCGCCCGCGTGACGCTCAGTCGAACACCAGCGTGATCGTCTCCGCCACCAGCGCCGGCCGCGCCTCGCCCTCGATCTCCACCGTGTTTTCGGCGATCAGCCGGCGCCCGCCGTCGATCGCCTCGCTCGCCTGCAGCGTCATGTGCAGCCGCACGCGCGATCCCGCCGGCACCGGCGCGGTGAAGCGCACGCGGTTGGAGCCGTAGTTGATGCCGCGCGAGCGGTTGCGGATGCGATAGACGCTCTGCGACAGTTGCGGCAGCAGCGACAGGGTCAGGAAGCCGTGCGCGATCGTCCTGCCGCCCGGCATCTCGCGCGCGGCGCGTTCGCGGTCCACGTGGATCCATTGATGATCGCCGGTGGCGTCGGCGAAGCGGTCGATCATTTCCTGCGTCACCGTCAGCCACGCGCTCGACCCGAGCGGCTGGCCGACCAGCGCGTCCATGTCCGCCGGCGTCCCGATTTCCTTCACCGTGTTTCCTCCAGTTCGATCACCGCATCGACGCAGAAGGCGCCGTCGCCTTCCGGCATCGCCAGCACCGGATTGATGTCGATGGACCGCAGGCGCGGCCCCGCCTGCGCCGCGAACACCGACAGCCGCGACAGCATCGCGGCCAGCGCGCCGACATCGGCGCGTTTCCGGCCACGTGCGCCGAGCAGCAGCGGCGCCCCCCGGATCGAATGGATCATGCGCGCGGCTTCATCCTCGCCGAACGGGCAGCGGCGCAGCACCACGTCGTGCAGCACTTCCACGAACACGCCGCCCAGTCCGAACATCGCCACCGGCCCGAACACCGGGTCGCGCTGGATGCCGAGGATGCACTCGACGCCGCCGCGCAACTGCTTCGCCACCAGCACGCCGGCGATGCGCGCGCCCGGCGCGTGCTGTCGCGCGCGTTCCAGCAGCAACGCGAATCCGCCGCGCACCGCATCGGCATCGGCGATGTCCAGCAGCACGCCGCCGATGTCGGATTTGTGCAGGATGTCCGGCGAGGCGATCTTCAGCACCACCGGCCAGCCGAACGCCTCCGCCGCCGCCACCGCCTCGTCCGCGCTGGCGCAGACGCGCTCCGGCGCCGAGG
>JAJZVE010000355.1:0-3143 GCA_021845835.1 Pseudomonadota bacterium
CCGTCCGCGTGCCGGTACGCGCGCGCGCCGATGCGTCGCGCGGGCTCGGGATCCTGGTGGTCGAGGATGACCCCGAGGTGCGCGAGGCGGTCGAGTTCGCGCTCGCGGATGCCGGCCATCGCGTGGTCACCGCGGCGGATGCGGCCGGAGCGATGGCGGTGCTGACCAAGGACACGCCGCTCGACCTGCTGCTCTGCGACGTGGCGCTGCCGGGTGGCGTCAGCGGGCTGGAGGTGGCCGACGCGGCGCGGCGGCTGCGGCCGGAGCTGCGCATCCTGCTCGCCTCCGGCTATGGCGAGTCGCTGGCCGAGGCGATCGGCTACGAGATGCTGGCCAAGCCCTTCTCCCAGGCAGAATTGCTGCGCCGGGTGGCGGACAGCGCGGCGCAGGCGGCGGCCGGCTGATCGCGGGCATCTGGTCGCCTCGCCCCCTGCTCATTACAGTGCGGGCAAACCGGAGGCGCACATGACGGCGGATGCGACGATGTGGGAGATCGGGCTGGACAGGAACGCGGCCAATTACGTGCCGCTGACGCCGCTGTCGTTCATCGCGCGCACCGCCGCGGTCTATCCGCACCGCCTTGCCGTGGTGCATGGCGAAGTGCGGCGGAACTGGGGCGAGGTGTATGCGCGCAGCCGGCGACTGGCCTCGGCCCTGCAGCGGCGCGGCCTTGGCCGCAACGACGTGGTGGCGATCATCGCCCCCAACATCCCGGCGATGGTGGAGGCGCATTTCGGCGTGCCGATGGCCGGCTGCGTGCTGAACACGCTGAACACGCGGCTGGATGCGGCGACGCTGCGCTTCATGCTGGAACATGGCGGCGCCCGCGTGCTGCTGGTGGATCGCGAATTCTCCCAGCTCATGCGCGTCGCGCTGTCCGGCTTGGCGAACCCGCCCGAGGTGATCGACATCGAGGACGCGGCGACCGCGGACGCGCCGGCGCTCGGCGCGCTGACCTACGAGGCGATGCTGGAACAGGGCGACCCGGATTTCGTCTGGCATCACCCGCCGGACGAGTGGGACGCGATCGCGATGAGCTACACCTCCGGCACCACCGGCGACCCGAAGGGCGTGGTGACGCACCATCGCGGCGCCTACCTGAACGCGCTGAGCAACATCCTCGGCTGGGGCGGGATGGGGCGGCATCCGGTGTATCTGTGGACGCTGCCGCTGTTCCACTGCAACGGCTGGTGCTTCCCGTGGTCGCTGGCCGCCGTCGCCGGCGTCAATGTCTGCCTCCGCCGCGTCGAGGCCGGCGCCATGCTGGCGGCGATCACGCAGGAGCACGTGACGCATATGTGCGGCGCGCCGATCGTGTACGCCATGCTGGCGGATGCGATGGCCGAGGCCGGCGCCGGCGCCGGCCGCCGCATCGCCGGCCAGATCGCCGCCGCCGCGCCGCCCGCCGCGCTGATCGAGAAATGCGAGCGCGTCGGCATCGAGCTGACGCATGTCTACGGGCTGACGGAGAATTACGGCCCTGCCTCGGTCTGCGCGTGGCAGGAGGAATGGGCGGCGCTGCCGCTGGAGGAACGCGCCAGCAAGCTCTCCCGCCAGGGCGTCACCGCGATGCTGCAGGAGGCGATGACGGTGCTCGACCCGGACACCATGCAGCCGGTGCCGCATGACGGCGCGACGATGGGCGAGATCATGTTCCGCGGCAACATCACCATGAAGGGATACCTGAAGAATCCCCGCGCCACGGAAGCCGCCTTCGCCGGCGGCTGGTTCCATACCGGCGACCTCGCGGTGGTGCATCCCGACGGCTACGTGAAGATCCAGGACCGCTCGAAGGACATCATCATCTCCGGCGGCGAGAACATTTCGTCCCTCGAGGTCGAGGAAACCCTGTACCGCCACCCGGCGGTGCAGAACGTCGCGGTGGTGGCGCTGAAGGACGAGAAATGGGGCGAGGTGCCCTGCGCGGTGGTCGAGCTGCGGCCGGGCATGGCGGCGACGGAGGCGGAGCTGATCGCGTTCTGCCGCACGCACATGGCCCGCTACAAGGTGCCCAAGCGCGTGCTGTTCCGCGAGATCCCCAAGACCTCGACCGGCAAGATCCAGAAGCACGTGCTGCGCGGGCAGGTCGCGGGGGGATGAACGCGCCCTTCGTCCCGCCGCGCCCGCCGGTCGCGCCGCCGGACGCCGAGCTCGCGGATTTCCTGGTCGCCGCGCGCAGGAACGCGCTGAAGATGTGGTCGGCGGCGGCCTACGAGCAGGACGCGGTGATCGACCGGGCGCTCGGGCGCGCCTGGCTGCTGCTGAACGCGCCGGAGGCGATCCAGCATGTGCTGGTGGACAATCCCGCCGGCTACCGGCGCACGCCCGCCTCCATCCGCATCCTGCGGCCGATCACCGGCCGCGGCCTGCTGCTGACCGAGGGCGAGGAATGGCGCTGGCAGCGCCGCACCACGGCGCCGGCGCTGGCGCCGCGGTCGCTGAAGCTGCTGGTGCCGCACATGGCGGGCGCGGCGCAGGCGGCGCTGCCCGGATTGCGGCAGCAGGCCGCCACCGGCACCGTGGACCTGCTGGCCGCCGTGCAGGCGCTGACGCTCGACATCGCGGCCCGTTCGATGTTCTCGCTGGGCACGGAGGGATTCGGGCCGGTGTTGCGCGCCCAGCTCGACCGTTACGGCGAACGCCTTGCGCAGCCGACGGCGCTGGACATGCTGCTGCCGGTCAGCGTGCCCTCGCCGCGCGACGTGCGACGCTTCTTCTTCCGCCGCCGCTTCGTGCGGCTGATGGATGCGGTGGTGGCAACACGGGCCGCCGCCCCGCCGCCCGACGCGCCGCGCGACCTGTTCGACCTGCTGCGCGCCGCGCGCGATCCCGACACCGGCGCCGGCTTCAGCCCGGCGCAGTTGCGCGACCAGATCACCACGCTGATGGTCGCCGGGCACGAGACGACGGCGCTCGCGCTGTTCTGGGCGCTCTATCTGCTCGCCAACAGCCCGGCGGTGCAGGACGGCGTGGCGGCGGAGGTCGCCGGCGTCGATCTGGGGCGCGAGGCGGCGGGGGAATCGCTGCCGCGGCTGAAGCTGACCGCGGCGGTGGTGAACGAGGCGCTGCGCCTGTTCCCGCCGGCCTTCACCATGGTGCGGCAGGCCCGCGCCGACGACCGCGCCGGTGGCATCGCCATTCCG
>JAJZVE010000355.1:3153-5504 GCA_021845835.1 Pseudomonadota bacterium
GCGGTGGTGATGATCGCGCCCTGGGTGCTGCACCGGCACCGGCGGTTGTGGGAGGCGCCGGACGCCTTCCTGCCGGAGCGCTTCCTGCCCGGTGCGCCGCCCCCGCCGCGCTTCGCCTACCTGCCGTTCGGCGCCGGGCCGCGGGTCTGCGTCGGCGCGCAGTTCGCGCTGATGGAAGCCACCCTGGTCCTGGCCACGCTGGTGCAGGCGTTCCACATCGCAATGGCCAGCACGCGGCCGGTGCTGCCGGCGCCGGTGGTCACGACGCAGCCGGACCACGCCCCGGACTTCCGGCTGCTCCGCCGCGACTGATGGCGTGCCTGCGGGTGGCCTGGGCGTGGCGCCGCGCGGGCCGGACGCTCGCGCGGCAGATGGATGCGCCCGGCCTGCCGGTCAGCGCAGCCGCGACAGGTAGTGCGCCACCGCTTTCAGTTGCGTATCGTCGAGCGGATACAGGATCTCGGCCATGCTGACCGCGGCGGTCGGCATGCGCTGGCCGGACTTGAAGTCGGTCAGCGCCTTGTAGAGATAGGCTTCGCGCTGGCCGGCCAGGCGCCCCATGTTCTCCAGCCCCTCGAGCTGGCTGCCGTGGCAGTTGGCACAGCGCATCGCGTGCACGGCCTGCTCGCCAAGCTTGGTTGCCTCCGGCGCGTCATCCGGCGGCACCGGCGTCTTGGGCAGCGGCAGCGAGCCGTAGAACGCCCCGAGATTGCGGATGTCGTCGTCGCTGAGCTGGGCGGCCATCGAGCTCATGAGCTGGTTCTTGCGCACCCCCTTGCGGAAGAACACCAGCTGGAACTGCAGGTAGAGGGTCGGCTCGCCGGCAAGATTCGGCACGTTCTTGTCGATCGCGAGGCCGCTTGCGGTCGCGATGCCGTTGGTGCCGTGGCAGGCGACGCAACCGGCCGATTCGGCGCGGGCTTTTCCGGCTTGCGCATCGCCGTCGGCCATCGCGGCAGCGGGCAGGGCCAGACACAGCAGGGCGACGATCCAGGTGGGGATTCGCATGATCGACCAACTCTTGCGGATGCGATGGAAGACAAAGAAACCTCGCCCCGGCGGCATGCGCCGGGGCGAGGGATCAGCGGAGACGGCGCGTGGCTTACTTGCCGTCGTACCAGATGCGATAGATCGCACCGGCCTGGTCGTCAGACACCAGCAGCGACCCGTCCATCGGGTCGATGGCAACGTCGCCCGGGCGGCCCCAGTACTGGTTGTTCTGGATCCAGCCCCAGGCGAACGGCTCCTGGTGGATGTTCTCGCCGTTCGGGCCGGTCACGATGCGCACGATCCGCGCACCGGTATGCCAGTGCTGGTTCCAGCCGCCATGCTCGGCGAGGAAGATGTTGTTCCGAAACTCGGCGGGGAACATGTTGCCCGTATAGAACTTCATCCCCAGCGGCGCCATGTGCGGGCCGACGTTCAGGGCCGGCGCCGTGAACTCGCTGCACTTGTGACCCATGTTGTACTTCGGGTCAGGGATGTCGCCCTGGTGGCAGTACGGATAGCCGAAGTGCTGCCCCCAGCGGGTCAGGTGGTTCAGCTTGTCGGACGGGATGTTGTCGCCCATCCAGTCGCGCGCGTTCTCGGAGAACCACAGCTGGCCGGTGCGCGGGTCGATGTCGCCGCCGACGCTGTTACGCTGGCCGAGCGCGGCCACTTCCGAGATGCCCTGGTCCGGGTTGATGTGGCGATACTGCGCCGTGCCGGACGGGATCATGCAGACGTTGCAGGGCGGGCCGACCGGAATGAAGAACCAGCCCGGATGCATGATGTCGGCGACCATGTATTTCCAGCCGTGCGAGGTGTACGGCGGGAAGTCGCTGTAGACGACCTCGCCCTTCGGATTGTCGAGGTTGTGGGCGATGTCCTGGTAGCGGTAGATCTTGTCGATATCGGTGACGTAGAGGTTGCCGTTGTAGTAGCCGATGCCGGTCGGCTGCCGCAGGCCCTTGATGATGACCTTCGACGTCCACTTGTTGCCCTGCTTCTTCAGGGCATAGACGTGCTCGGTCCAGCAGCCGACATAGAGCGTGTGGTCGCCGCCGAACACCATCTGCCGCGCGCAGTCGATGCCGCTGGCCAGGACTTCGATATGGAAGCCGGGCTGCAGCTTGATGTTTTCCTTCACCAGCTTGACGAGTTCGTCATGCGGCGTCGGCAGCGGCTGCCCCGGATACGGATGCAACCCGCGCTGCTGCTCGGTTTCGTCCGCGAGGAACCAGTCCGCCGGCGGATGTTCCCAGTAGTCGCGGCTGTTGCCGTTGTAATGGTGCATCGGGGGCTGATCGGCGCGCGCCGGCGCCGACGGTGCCATCCCCATCAGCACCAGCCCGGCCATGCCGACGACG
>JAJZVE010000356.1 GCA_021845835.1 Pseudomonadota bacterium
TGCGCAACGATCGGCCTGGCGCTTCTATCCCTGGGCATTGGTGCTTGCCTTCGCGGTGGTGTTCGCCGTGAACGGCGGCATGGTCTGGGCGGCGCTGAGCACGTTCCCAGGCGTGGCGACCCAGGACGTGTTCGATCACAGCAACAGCTACGACAAGGTGCTCGCCGTGGCGGCGGCGGAGGCCGCGCTGGGCTGGAAGGTCCAGGCGGCGGCGGAGTCCGGGCATCCGGTGCTGACGCTGACGGACCGCGACGGGCAGACGCTCACCGGCGCGCATGTTGCCGGCAAGGCGCTGCGCCCGGTCGGCCCGGACCGGGCCACGACATTGGCCTTCCACGAGACGGCGCCCGGCCACTACGTCGCCGATGCGGCGCTGGCAGGCGAAGGGCAGTGGGAACTGCGGGTCGCGGTCCATCGCGGCGCCGACACGCTGCACGCCACGCGGCGCGTCGTGGTGCGGTGAACGTCGCCGTCACCACCGGCGTCTGCGCCCATTGCGGCCAGCCGACGGCGCCGGGGCGGCGGTTCTGCTGTCCCGGCTGTGGCGCCGCCGCTGCGGCGATCGAGGCGGCGGGGCTCGGCGCCTATTATCGCCGCCGCGTCCTCGATCCCGCCGCCCGCCCGCCTCGCCCGGAGCCCGCGCAACGGTTCGACCTCGACCGCTGCATGACCGAGGAGCCGGACGGCACGCGCACGCTGACGCTCGCGGTCGATGGACTGCAATGCGGGGCCTGCGTCTGGCTGATCGAGCAGGTGCTGGCGCGCGAGCCGGACGTGACCACCGGCCGCGTCAACATGACCACCCGCCGCCTGCGCCTCGCCTGGCGCGGCGCGGCGGCCGAGGGCGAGCGGCTGGTCGGACTGATCGAGCAGCTTGGCTATCGCCTGGTGCCGTTCGAGCCAGCGGCGCTGGCCGCCGCGCAGGACCGCACCGGTCGGATGCTGCTGCGATCGCTGGCGGTCGCCGGGTTTGCCGCTGGCAACGTGATGCTGATCTCGATCGCGATCTGGGCCGGGCTGCTGCAGGACATGGGGCCGGCGACGCGCGCCCTGCTGCACTGGGAAAGCGCGCTGATCGCGATGCCGGCCGTCGCCTATGCCGGGATGCCCTTCTTCCGCTCCGCCTTCGCCGTGCTGCGCCGCGGGCGGACCAACATGGACGTGCCGGTCAGCATCGGCGTGATCCTCGTCACCGCGCTCAGCCTGTACCAGACGATCATCGGCAGCGAGGAGGCGTATTTCGATTCCGCCGCCACGCTGCTGTTCTTTCTGCTGATTGGCCGGATGCTCGATCACCGTGCCCGCGCCCGTGCGCGTGGCGGGGCCGAGCAATTGTTGGCGCTGCGTGGCGCCGATGTGGCACTGCTGCGCGAGGACGGCACGACCGAGCGGCGCGCCGCGGCGCAGGTGGCGCCGGGCGAGCGCGTGCTGGTCGGCATGGGCGAGCGGATCGGCGTCGATGGCGTGGTCGAGCGCGGCGAAACCTCGCTCGACGCGAGCCTCGTCTCGGGCGAGAGCCTGCCGGTGGCGGCGGCGCCGGGGACGGCGGTGTTTGCCGGCACACTCAATCTCGGCGCGCCGGTCACGGTGCGCACCACCGCCGCCGGCGGGGCGACGCTGCTGGCCGAATGCGTCCGGCTGATCGAGGCCGCGGAGGGGCGCAAGAGTCGGTTCGTCGCGCTCGCCGATCGCGTGGCGCGCCACTACGCCCCGACCGTCCATGTCGCCGCCGCGGCGACGTTCCTGCTCTGGTGGCTGGGCTTCGGTGCGCCGGTGGCGCAGGCGCTGCTGGTCGCCTGCTCGGTGCTGATCATCACCTGCCCCTGCGCGCTGGCGCTGGCGGTGCCGGCGGTGCAGGTGATCGCCACCGCCCGCCTGTTCCGCGCCGGCATCCTGTTGAAGTCGCCGACCGCGCTGGAGCGGCTGGCCGAGGCCGACACGGTCGTGTTCGACAAGACCGGCACGCTCACCGAACCGGCGCTCGCGCTGGTGGCGCATCCCGGCGCCGATGTCCTGGCCCGCGCCGCGACCCTTGCCGCCGCCAGCCGCCATCCGCTCGCGCGCGCCCTGCTGGCCGCTGCCGGGAGGGTGCCGGCGGCAGAGGGCGTGCAGGAACATCCCGGATCGGGCCTCAGCCTGACCACGCGGGCGGGAGAAATGCGCCTCGGCAGCGCCCGCTTCGCCGGCGGGACGGACGGGGAGGAGGGCGAGGGACCGGAGCTTTGGTTCAGCGAACCGGGCGCGGCGCCGGTGCGCTTCGGCTTCGCCGAGCAACTGCGGGAGGATGCCGCAGGGACGGTGGCAGCGCTGCTGCACATGGGGCTGCGCATCGTGCTCGCCTCTGGCGACCGCGCCGCGCCGGTGGCGCGCGTGGCCGAGGCGCTCGGCATCGCGGAGTACCACGCCGCGTGCCGTCCGGCCGACAAGGTGGCGCTGGTCGAGCAACTGGCCGCCGAGGGGCGGCGCGTGCTGATGGTCGGGGACGGGCTGAATGACGGGCCGTGCCTCGCCGCCGCGCTGGTATCCAT
Source organism: Pseudomonadota bacterium (assembly GCA_021845835.1). Next base: position 2,529 of record JAJZVE010000356.1, read on the forward strand.
CTCCCCGGCCACAGCCGCTGACATCAGCCAGACGGTTGCCGATCTGGTATTCCAGGGCGCGCGTCTTGCTCCGGTGGCAATGGCGCTGCGCACCGCCCGGCGCGCGCGCGCGGTGATGCGGCAGAACCTTGGGCTTGCCTTTGCCTACAATGCGGTCACACTGCCGCTGGCGGTGGCCGGCTGGGTGACGCCCTGGCTCGCGGCGGCGGCGATGTCGAGTTCGTCGCTGGCGGTGATGACGAACAGCCTGCGGCTGGGACGGGTGCGATGACCTCGATTCTCTATCTGATCGGTATCAGCCTGGCGCTTGCGGCGCTCGGGCTGGCCGTCTTCCTGTGGTCGCTGCGCAACGGCCAGTACGACGACATGGAAGGCGCGGCCAACCGCATCCTGTTCGACGACGAGCCCGATCAGGCGGCGCCGAAGCGATAGACCGTCCGCGACCAGAAGGTCTGGCCCGGCCGCAGCACGGTCGACGGGAACGCCGGATGGTGGGGGCTGTCCGGGAAATGCTGGGTTTCCAGGCACAGCCCGGTACGCCAGGCAAAGGGCTGACCGGACAGGAAATTGCCGGTGTAGAGCTGCACCGCCGGTTCGGTGGTCAGCACTTCCATGACGATGCCCTCCGCCTCCACCCGCGCGGCCGGCTGCACGGCGGGGTGCGGCGCGTCGGCCAGCACGAAGCAATGATCGAAGCCGCCGCCGAGACGAAGCTGCGCATCGTCCGCCTCGATCCGGTCGCCGATGCGCGTCATCCGCCGCAGGTCGAACGCCGTGCCGGCGACCGGGCGCAACTCGCCGGTCGGGATCAGGTCGGCGTTCACCGGCAGATAGCGGTCGGCAGCCACGGCGATGGCGTGGTCCATCACCGTCCCGGCCCCCGCGAGATTGAAATAGGCGTGGTGGGTCAGGTTGACGACCGTCGGCGCATCGGTGCGCGCCTCGTAGTCGATCACCAGCGCATCGCCCTGCAGCCGGTAGCGCACCTGCGTCGTCAGCGTCCCCGGGAAACCCTGGTCGCCGTCCGGGCTGACATGGGTGAGAAGCAGCGACTCGCCGTCCGGCTCCGCCTGCCAGACATGGTGCGCGAAGCCGACCCGCCCGCCATGCAGCGTGTTGTTGCCGGTGTTGACCGACAACCGGTATTCGTGCCCATCCAGCGTGAAACGCCCGCCGGCGATCCGGTTGGCATAGCGGCCGGCGACGGCGCCAAGATGCGCCCCGTCGGCCAGATAGGGCTCCAGCGTCTCGAACCCCAGCGTCACGTTGCGGACGCCCGCGGCCACCGGCACCTCCAGTGCCGCCAGCCGGGCGCCGTACTGGATCACGCACGCGGTCAGCCCGCCGGGATCGCGCAGGGTATAGGCGTGAACCGGCGCGCCGTCGGGCATGCGGCCGAACAAATGCGATTGCATTGCGGTTCTTCCCCCGGGGACAGGCTTGTCCATCAACGTAGCGACAGGTCCGCACCGGCCACAAGCGCAAGTCGCATGCCCGGGGCTTGATCCGGCACAGGAAAAGGAGAGCATGGCGCGGGAGGTTGCCATGAACATCCAGTCGCCGATCGACCCCGACTCCATCCTGCTGCGCCGCACCGGCCAGGGGATCGCCTGGCTCACGCTGAACCGTCCCGCCGCGCGCAACGCGCTGTCGGTCGGGCTGATGACGGCGCTGGCCGAGGCGCTGGACGACTGCGCGCGCGATCCCGCGGTGCGCGTCGTCGTGATCGGCGCCGCCGGCCCCGCCTTCTGCGCCGGCCACGACCTGCGCGAGATGCGCGCGAACCCGGCCGAGGCGGCGATGAGTGCGCTGTTCGCCCAATGCTCGGCGCTGATGACGCGCATCGTGCGCCTGCCCAAGCCGGTGATCGCGCGTGTGCACGGAATCGCAACCGCCGCCGGCTGCCAGCTCGTCGCCAGTTGCGACCTTGCCGTCGCCGCCGGCGATGCGCGTTTCGCAACCCCCGGCGTCAATATCGGCCTGTTCTGCTCGACGCCGATGGTGGCGCTGTCGCGCGCGGTGCCGCGCAAGATGGCGATGGAGATGCTGCTGACCGGCGACCTGATCGACGCGGCCCGCGCCCGCGAAATCGGGCTGGTCAATCGCGTCGTGGCGCCGGAGGCGCTGGACGAGGCGGTGACGGCGCTTGCCGCGCAGATCGCCGCCAAGAGCGCGCACACGCTCGCGATCGGCAAGGAGGCATTCTACCGCCAGGCCGAGATGGAGCTTGACGCCGCCTATCGCTACGCGGCCGAGGTGATGACGCGGAACATGATGGCGCACGACGCCGCGGAAGGGATCGACGCATTCCTGGCCAAGCGCGCTCCCTGCTGGGCCGACCGCTGAGTCGCAAGGAGGAGGCACATCGCATGGCACAGCCACCGACGACGGTCTTCGACCGCGGCACGGAGGACGTGGGCAACATCGTCGAGTTCGGCCACGTCAACACGCGCGTCCCGGACCAGCAACTCGCCACGCTGTTCTACGTCAGCGCGCTCGGCCTGACGCGCGATCCGTATCTGATGACCGGCACCGACAACATGTGGATCAATGCCGGCACCTCGCAGTTCCACCTGCCGACCGGCCCCGCGCAGGTGACGCGCGGCGTCGTCGGCCTGGTGCTGCCCGATCTCGACGCGCTGCGGCAGCGGCTGAAGCGCTTCGGCCAGAAGCTGCGCGGCACGCAGTTCGCGGTGGTCGATCGCGGCGATGCGGTGGACGTCACCTGTCCCTGGGGGAACCGCCTGCGGTGCCACGCTCCGGCGCCGGGTTTCGGCCCCATCACGCTCGGCATCGCCTATGTCGCCTTCGACGTGAAGCGCGGCACCGCCGAGGGGATCATGCGCTTCTATCGCGAGGTGCTCGGGGCGCTTGCCCATCTGGACGCGGACGGCAGCGCGCGCATCGGTGCCGGTGCCGACACGGTGCTGATCTATCGCGAGACGGACGCGCCGCTGCCGCCCTTCGA
>JAJZVE010000357.1 GCA_021845835.1 Pseudomonadota bacterium
GGGGTTGCGCCGGCGGCCCCCAGCCGATAGGAAAGCCGGGCGTTCCGGACCCCAGGGTGCGTAGCTCAGCGGGAGAGCATCGCCTTCACACGGCGGGGGTCACAGGTTCAATCCCTGTCGCACCCACCATCATGCCTCGCCCGTTCGGCGCTGGCGTCCCGCCCCGCGAACAACGCAGATCACCCACGCAAATCTGCTGGCCATATGCGGCAATATCCACACCAGGTGCGCAAGATTAACAATCTGGCGTCGAAGCAACGCGCCGTACCCAACCCCAACTGGCGACGCCGCGAAGCGCCGATTGGACGGCTCGGCCGGCGAAGGCCAGGGCCGCGTGCGCCAACCCACAGCGGCGTGTACTCGGCTGAAATATTAGTAATTCCGGAGGCGGGCCTTTCGCACGATCACGCAGCGCGGCGGCAAGTTGACACAGAGGCGACCGCGATATGTCATTTCGAATACGAATCTGCAATAGGTAAAAACAGTTCGATACGGTCTCCTTCCGTTGTCGAACAGAGACTTGACACATTGCAACTATTGCATTCAGTGCCGAGTAAAAAATCAACCGAGACTGAATTTTAGGGCAATAGTAACTCAACCAACCTTGCAACGCTTTTGGCTCCTGATTAGGTTGTGTTCGGTGCGGGAAGGTTCTGATCGGGCAAGATCAGCGACCGGCCTGCGAGGCCCGCGGGGCGGAGCAAATTTCCCCCGCGCAACAAAAGGGGGTTTTTCCATGCTTATGTTCGCAATTCGGCAGACTCTGGCCGCCCTGAAGGACCGCAAGGGCGTGACGGCGCTGGAGTACGGCGTGCTCGCGGTCGGCATCGTTCTGGTGGTCGCCACCGCGGCCGCTGCTCTGGGTACCAAGCTCAACACGGTGTTCGGCACAGTGGGCACCGCGCTCTGACAGTCGCGCAGGTCGCCATGACAGGCGGACGTCCTGCTGGTCCCGACCCTTCCGGCAATACGTCCGCCTGCATCTCGTCCTGGAGTTGATCTAGGTGACCCGGCGGGAGCACCCCTCGTGGAGGGCGCCGCGATGGCTATGGTGTTTTCGCTGTTACTGCTTGCATGTCTCGCGGCGGCGGCGTGGCGCGACCTGGTCGCGCGGATCATTCCGGACACCCTGCCGCTGGCACTGCTGTTTGTCGGACTGGCATGGCGCCTCTCGGACGGCGGCGTGGCGAGGGCCGGCATCTCGCTCGGACTCGCCGTCGTCCTGTTCCTTGCTCTTGCCGCGCTGCACGCGGCCGGCTGGCTGGGCGGCGGCGACGTGAAGCTGGCGGCCGGATGCGCCGCCGGCCTCGCGCCGCATGCAGTGCTGCCGTTCATCACCGCCACCGGCATCGCCGGCGGCGTGCTGGCGGCGCTGCATCTTGCATTGCGGCGGCTGCCACCGGGGCGGCGCGCGGCCGTCCCGGCCGGGGCGCTGCGGCGCGTCTGGCGCGCGGAACGCTGGCGCATCGCGCGGCACGGCCCGCTGCCCTACGGCATTGCCATCGCCTGCGGCGGCGCCTGGGCAATCCTTGTCGGTCGGGGGGGATGAGCCATGTCGCTGCGGCTTATTGTCGTTGCGCTCATCCTGACCGCGGCGCTCGCACTCGGTTCGATCGCCTGGCGGGCGTCACAGCCGGTGCATCCGGTGACGTCCGTATCCGCGCCGACACGGCCACCGCCGCCGCTGATGCTGAGCTATCTGTCGGCCGCGCACGCGCTGCCGGCAGGCACGCTGGCACGCGACGAGGATTACGCGGTGAAGAAGGCGATCTCCGGCACGGTGCCCGCGGGCGCGGTCATGGACACGCCGGAGGCACGCGGGTCGATGCGCGGCGCCCTGATCCGCCACTATATCGATGCCGGCGCGCCGATCACCGCTGCCGATCTGCTGCGCCCGCGCGACCGCGGCTTCCTGGCCGCCGTGCTGGCGCCGAACACGCGCGCGCTGGCCATCGGCGTTGACGCCGTCTCGGGCGTCGCCGGACTGATCTGGCCCGGCGACCGGGTGGACGTGATCCTGACGCAGCAGAACGACCGCGCCGGCGCCGGCCAGCGCGTGCTGGCGGAAACCGTGCTGCACGACGTGCGCGTGATCGCGGTCGATCAGGAGATCGTGCAGGGCGCCTCGCCGCTGTCGAGCGTCGCCGGGCGGCTCGCGCGCACGGTGACGTTGCAGGTGGCCGCTCAGGAAGCGGAGCGGCTGGCGGTCGCGCAGCGGCTGGGGCGGCTGGAACTGGCCATCCGCGCCGCCGCCGATGCGGCCGGACCCGGTTCCGACGCCGACCATACCGTCTATGGCGCCGACGTGTCGCCGGCGCTGGCCAGCCCGGCGGCCCCGCCGGCCGCCCGCGTGCAGGTGATCCAGGGCAGCCAGCGCAGCGAAGTGATGTTCCCATGATCCGCCGCGCGCGCGCGATCCTGCTCACAACCGCCGTCGGCATCGCCATCCCGGCGCTGGCGCAGACGCCGCCGCTGCTGCCCCCGGAAAACCCGCCGGCAGCAGCGCCGGCAGCGCCGCCGCTGGGCGCTGCGGCAACACCGCCTGCCGCCGCGCCGACGGCCGAGATGGCGCCGCAGCCGGTGCGGCTGCCGGCCGGCACCGGAATGCTGCTGCGCCTGCCGCGGCCCGCGGCCACCATCATGTCGGCGGAGCCGGCGGTGGCGCGGGTGCAGCCGGCCTCGCCGACCAGCCTGTTCCTGATGGGGGTCTCGCCGGGGCGCACCACCGTGATCGCCACCACCGATGCCGGCGTGCCGATCGTCGAGTACGACGTGACGGTGACGCCGGGCGCCAACGGCATCAGGCCGGGCATGGTGCCGCTGGGGGGAGGCCCGCCCGCCGCGCCCGCCGGGCCGGTGCAGGTCAGCGCCACCACTGCCGCCGCGATCCGTGCCGCCATCATCCAGTCGGTCCCGGGCGCGGCCAATGTCGAGGTGCAGCCGGCCGGCGCCGCGGTGGTGCTCGGCGGCATCGTGCCGACGGCAACCGCCGGTCTGCAGGCCGAGGCGATCGCCCACGCCTATCTCGCCGACAAGGGCGCGGTGATCGACAAGCTGGAAGTGCTGGGCAGCATCCAGGTGAACGTGCGCGTGCGCATCGCCGAGATCAGCCGGCAGATCACGCGCCAGCTCGGCTTCAACTGGCAGGCGCTCGGCACGATCGGCAGCATCGGCACCCTTCCGGCCCTCAACCTGAACCTTCCCGGCACGGTCGGCGGCGGCGCCGCCGCCCTGGCGAGCGGTGCCTGCGCCGGCCTCGCGCTGTCCGTGCAGTGCCTCGGCGGCAGCATCAACGGCATCATCGACGCGCTCGCATCGGACAACCTCATCACCGTGCTCGCCGAGCCGAACCTGACGGCGCAGTCGGGCGAGACGGCGAGCTTCCTGGCCGGCGGCGAGTTCCCGATCCCGATCGCCGGCAGCTCGTTCAACGGCCAGGTCATGGTGACGGTCGAGTTCAAGCAGTTCGGTGTCAGCCTCGCGGTGGTGCCGACGGTGCTGGCGCCGAACCGGCTCAATCTGCGTATCCGGCCGGAGGTGAGCCAGTTGTCGAGCGCCGGCGCGGTCAGCGTGCCGATCGGCACCGGCACCCTCACCATCCCGGCGCTGACGGTGCAGCGCGCCGAGACCACAGTGGAGCTCGGCAGCGGGCAGAGCTTCGCCATCGCCGGACTGCTGCAACGCACCACCAACGACACGCTCAACGCGCTGCCGGGGATCGGCGAGCTGCCGGTGCTCGGCGCGCTGTTCCGCTCCTCTCAGTTCCAGCGCGGCGACACCGAACTCGTCATCGTGGTGACGCCATACATCGTCCGGCCGGTGGCCGGTCCGGGCCTGCTGCGCACGCCGGTGGACCATTTCGTGCCCGCGACCGACCTCGACCGCATCCTGTTCGGCCATCAGATGGCCAACGCCGGACCGCAGGCGCCGGACGTGACGCTGCCGCCGGGCGCCGGATTCATCCTGAAATGAGCGCGCCATGACACGGTCCGGCCGGCGTATCGGCAGTCGCCGCGGCGCAGCCGCATGGGCATGGCCGCTGCTGCTGGTGCTGCTGGGCGGCTGCGCCGACAATCCGATCACCGGCGACCCGTTCCAACAGCCCGGCACCTGGCACACCACCGGCGACAACGATGCCAATCTGCGCGCCATGGTCGCCGACCCGCGCGACCTCGTCGCCGGCAAGGACGCCGCCAACGGGCTCGCCGTCGAAGCGGTGCCGCCGGTCGGCCTGCTGTTCAGCGGCAAGCGCCAGGCGCTGAGCGGCGGCGGCAGCATGTCGGGCGCCGGTGGGTCGCAGAGCGGCGGCAGTTCGCAGGGAGGCGGCAGTGCAGGTGCTCAGTAGCGACGCCAAGCTGCCGGTATCGCCCAATGAACCGACGATCGTCACCGGCGGCAGCCGGATCGTCGCTTTCGTCGCCGATGACGAGAGCGCCAATGCGCTGCGCCTCGGTCTGATCGGCGCCGCGCCGGATCTCGATATCCGCCGCGGCACCGTGCGCCAGGCCATGCGCTTCTTCGAAAAAGAAGGTGCCCACGCGGCGATCGTCGATGTCTCGGGAATCGCGGAGCCGGCGGCGGCGCTCGAAACCCTTGCCCGGCTCTGCCCGCCCGACCTGAAGATGCTGGTCGTCGGCGACAACGTGGAGATCGGCTTCTATCGCATGCTGGTCAACGAGCTGGGCGTCGCCGAATACATGCACAAGCCGCTGACGCGCGACGGCGTGCAGCGCCTGCTGCTGCCGCATCTGTCGCAACAGGCAGCGGAGGCGCCGGGCCAGCGCGGCGGCCATGTCGTCGCCGTCTGTGGGGCGCGTGGCGGCGTCGGCACCACGACGATCGCGGTCAACATGACGCTGGAGCTGGCGCGCCTGACCAAGGGCCACATCGCGCTGCTCGACCTGCATCTGCAGGGCGGCGCCGCGGCGCTGACGCTGTCGGCGCGGCCCGGTCCCGGCCTGCGCATCGCGCTGGAAGACCCCGAGCGCGCCGATTCGCTGTTCCTCGACCGCACGGCGATCACCGTCGCGCCCCGCGTCCGTCTGCTCTGCGCCGAGGAGCCGTTCGAGGCCACGCCGACGGTCACCGACGCCGGCATCGCACGTGTGCTCGACCTGCTGCGCCAGCGCTTCAACTTCGTCGTGGTTGACCTGCCGGTGCCGACGCCGCCGGCGATGCGCCAGGTGCTGGCGACCGCGCGGGAGATCGTGGTCGTGCTCGGTCCCGACGTGGCCAGCATGCGCGACGCGCGCGGCATCCGCCACATGGTCAAGATGTTGACCGGATCGGATCGCACGATGGTGGTCCTTAACCGCGCCGAGACCAAGCACGGCCTGTCGCCGAAGCTGATGGAGAAGGGCCTGGGCGCGGCGCCGCACCTCGCCATCCCGGATCTCGGCTCGCGCATGACCGAGGCGTTCAATCTTGGCGTTCCGGCTCTGCAGCGCGTGCCGAAGCTAAGCCGGCACCTGGCGCCGCTGCTGCGCGAGA
>JAJZVE010000358.1 GCA_021845835.1 Pseudomonadota bacterium
GGCGCGCCCTGTTCCATCTGCAACTGGGCGCGGGCCGCTGGATGGGATGGGCGTGATCTTCCCTGGAATTTGCCAATTGCACTGACGGCACCGAGGACGGCACGCGCCGGACCATCGCCAGCGCACACCGTCGAAGCCGGCCGGGTGCAGAGCGACCAAAGCACGCGCGGATCTTGGGCCGGACCGATGGCAGCCGGGATGAGAGCGGCCCGGGCGGCGAGGAGCCGCCGGCGGGGCGTCTGCACAGCGTCACCGCGACCAGGAACGTGCCCGTCAATCTCAAGCCGTCCCAGGGGAAGGCCCGGCGGCTCGGGGCGCACCGGCGTCCCGCCAACCGCAACGGAGGACCGATGAAACTGCGCTACAGCCCCGCCTCGCCGTTCGTGCGCAAAGTGCGACTCTTCGCCGCCGAAACCGGACTGGACTCCCGGATCGAGCTGGTCGCCACCAACCCGTGGGCGGCCGACACGGACCTGCCGAATGACAACCCCATCTGCAAGGTGCCGACCCTGATCATGGACAGCGGCGAGGCGCTCTATGATTCGGTGGTGATCTGCGAATATCTCGACAGCCTGCACGGTGGCCGCAAGCGCTTCCCCGCGGAGGGCGCGGCGCGCTGGAAGGCGCTTCGCCTGCACGCTCTGATCGACGGGATTCTTGACGCGGCGCTGGTGTGCCGCCTTGAAAGCTCGATGCGTCCCGAGCCGCACCGCTGGCCGGCCTGGCTGGAACGCCATCAGGCAACGGTGGAACGCGGCCTCGACGCGCTGGAACGCGAGGCGGGATCGCTCTCGGCGCTGGACAGCATCGCCGAGATCAGCGCCGTATGCACTCTCGGCTATCTGGACTTCCGCTTTCCCGCCAACAATTGGCGTTCGTCTCGTCCCGCCCTGGCGGCGTGGTACCAACTGCTGCTCAGCCGTGCCTCGGTGGCGGCTACCGCCCCACATGACTGATCCGAACCGGCGCCGCGGCAGGCGGGCGACGGTGATTCCAACATCTGGGAAGTCGTGCTTTGCAGTTCTGGACCTGGACTTTGCGAAGAGTCGCAGGATGAACGGAAGAACCTGACCGGGTAGCAGCGTAATGCCTGATTTTTCGCCTTTTGTGGTTTCTGGGCTCAGCACCGGAGCAATCTACGTTCTCTCCGGAGTTGGCATCGTCGTCCTGTACCGCGCCTCCGGCGTGCTGAACTTTGCACAAGGCGCCCTCGGTGCGCTGGCTGCCCTGATCGCGTGGCAGATCATCGACCTCGGGGGCGCGCAGTGGCTGGGATGGCTCGCCGGCATCGTGGCGGCGACCATCCTGTCGCTGTTCTACGGCCGGGTGGTCGCCCCGCGCCTGGCGCACAGCGATCCGATCGTGCGGGCGGTGGCGACACTGGGGTTCGCCCTCGTGATCCTCGGCTTCGTCGAGTTTGTCTGGGGCGAATGGCCGCGAAGTCTGCGGATGCCGACCGACAACCTGTACTTCCTGGTTTTCGGCGTGCGAGTGACCTACACGCGCGGGCTGGCGTTCGCGATGTCCATCGCCATCGAGCTGGCAATTACCCTGTTCCTGGAAAAGAGCCGGGTCGGCCTGTCGATGCGGGCGCTGGCCAACGACCGCGACATCAGCGCCCTCCTGGGGGTTCCCATCCTGCGTGTGGACGCCTGGGCCTGGGTCATCTCCGGCGCCATTGCCGGCTTCAGCGGCCTGATGCTGGCCAACATGGTCAGGTTGCAGGCGATTTCCCTGACCTTCATGGTCATCCCGGCGATCGCCGCCGCGATTCTCGGCCGCCTCAACTCGCTTTCCGCCACCGTGATCGGCGGTTTGACGATCGGCGTGGTCGAAGCCATGGCGACGCCGCTGCCGGGCGTTTCCTCCTACCGCTCGGCGGTCCCCTTCATATTCGCCATGGGCGCTCTGGTGTGGTTCCAGCGCCGCGGACTTTCGCTCAGCGATCTGAACCAGTTCCGTTCGGTACAAACACCCGCCGAACCGCCTCGCACGACGTTCGAGGAGATCAGGGTAGGCCTGGTCTGGGCGGTCATCATCGGTGTCCTGGTGCCCATGCTGGCGTCGGCCTACTGGCTGAAGACGTTCACCTCGGTCATCGTGATGGGGCTGAGCAGCCTCAGCGTTGCCCTGCTTTACGCCCAGCTCGGCATGGTCTCGCTGTGCCAGTACGCCCTGTTCGGGGTCGGTGGCTGGGTGGCGCTGCGGCTGGCGCACGGCACCGGCCTGCCTTTCGAGCTGTCGCTGCTGGCCGGCGGCGCGGTGGCGGCGGTGTTCGGCGTCCTGTTCGGATTGCCGGCGCTGCGCATGCGCGGCCTCTATTTCGCCCTGCTGACGCTGATGATCGCCGGGGCCTTCCAGGTGGTCATCAACGCCTTCGGCTTCCCCGATGGCGGCGTCGGGTTCTTCGGAGTGGTGGTGTCGGGCCCGCGGCACTACATGGCGCGGCCGCTGCTGGGCCAGTCCGACGCCGCCTATTTCCGCTACACCCTGGCGGTCGTGGCGGTCGGTTTCGCCCTGGTGATGTTGCACCAGCGGTCGCGGCCGGGGCGTGCCTGGGCGCTGATCCGGCGCAGCGAGGCCGGCGCGGTGGCCATGGGCACCAACATCGTTGCTTACAAGATGTGGGCATTCGCCCTTGCGGGTTTCCTGTCGGGCATCGCCGGCGGCCTGATGGCTGGCAGCATCGGACAGCTCGAAGGGCGGTCCTTCCCGGCCAGCGACTCGATCATGCTGTTCGCCCTGTCGGTGATTGCGGGCGCCTATCACTGGTCCGGTCCGTTCTTCGCCGGCCTGATGATGCGGGCGGTTCCCTCGCTGTTCACCAACTGGGGCATCGACGGCAATCTGGCGACAATGGTGTTCGGAGCCGGTCTGTTGCACGCGCTGATCAGCGCGCCACAGGGCATTTCCGGACAGGTCGCCGGACTGGGCCGAAGGATATCCGGCCTGATTCCGCACCTGACGGGGAAAGGCTTGTGATCGAGATCAGCGGCGTCACCGTCCTGTTCGGCGGCGTGCGCGGGATCAACGATCTCACCGCGACGCTCCTGGCCAGGATTACCGGGCTCGTGGGTCCAAACGGGGCCGGCAAGACCACTCTGCTCAATGTCCTCAGCGGCTTCGTCCGCCCGTCGGCAGGCACCATCAAGGTCGATGGCGAGAACGTCCTCCGGCTGCCGCCCTACCGGCGTGCCGCCTACGGTATTCGCCGCACCTTTCAGACCGAGCAGGTGGTCGAGAACCTGACTGTCTGGAATAACGTGGCGGCGGTGCTGGACAACCTTCCGCTGCGGGGGGGATCCCGCAAGGAACTGATCGTCGCAGCTCTGGACTATGTTGGACTCGCCGGTCGTTCCCGGCAGATCGGGGTCGAGCTGAACGCCTGCGATCGCCGGATGGTCGAGATTGCGCGCTGCATCGTCGCCAGGCCGCGGCTGGTGATGATGGACGAGCCAGGCGCCGGCCTGAGCGAAACCGAGGCCGACCAGCTGCGCGCCGTGATCGTCGGGATCCCCGAATTCTGCGGGGCGCAGGTGCTGCTGGTGGACCACGACGTCGATCTGATCTCGGCCACCTGCGAGGCGACGCTGGTGCTGGATTTCGGCAGTCGCATCGCCTACGGGCCGACCGCGGAGGTGCTCAAGGATCCCAAGGTGCGCGCCGCCTATCTCGGCACTGTCGAGGGAGAGACGCAATGAGCAGCGGTCTGATCGCCACTGGCCTGCGGGTGATGCGCGGCGGCAAGCCGGTCATCCACGGCATCGACCTGGCGGTCGAACCGGGCCGAATCACCGCGCTGCTGGGCGCCAACGGCGCCGGCAAGAGCTCGTTGGTGCTGGCGCTTGCGGGAGCGCTGTCCGCCAGCGGCGGCGTCATCACGCTGGATGGCAAAGCAGTCAATGGCATGCGTCCGGAGGCGCTGCGCCGGCTCGGCGTGGCGGCCGTTCCCGAGGGTCACAAGGTGCTCTCCGAATTGACCGTCAAGGAGAACCTGCGCGTCGCCGGCACCCACCTGCGCCGTGCCGAGATGGAGCGCGGGGTCGCGCAGGCACTGGAGACGTTTCCCGAACTGCGGGGTCGCCTCGACGTGCGCGCCGGGCAGCTTTCCGGCGGTCAGCAGCAGATGGTGGTGCTGGCCCAGGCGATCGTCAGCGGGCCGCGTTACCTCCTGGCCGACGAATTGTCGTTCGGGCTGGCGCCAGTGATCGTCGCCCGCCTGGTGCCGGTGATCAGCAGGCTGGCCGAAATGGGGGTTGGCGTTCTGCTCATCGAGCAGTTCACCCAGGTGGCCCTGAAGATCGCCCATCACGCCTACGTCATGGAGCGCGGCCGCATCCGTTTTGCCGGCGAGCCTCGCGAGTTGGTCAGCAACCCCCGGATCCTGCACAGCGCCTACCTGGCCCCCGGCTGACTGGACGTCGTCGCGCGCCTGCTTGCCCGGCGGACTCGCCCGGACGCGACTCGCACGCCCGGGCGAGTGAACTGACGCGATGCCGCCGGCCATTGCCCGAGACGGCAGGGGGCGTCACCAGGCGAGCAGGTTGACGCCCGCGCTGCCTGCCACGGCCCCGGCGATCGTGACAAGGCTCAGCGCCAGCAACACGCGATGCAGCCACTCCACGCGCCGGTACGTCGCCTCCGGGGCCGATGCGGCCCGACGCAACAGCAATCGTTCCAGGAACAGCGGCTCGGCGACGAACAGCATCAGGGTGAAGACGAGCCAGGTCAGCACCATCGCGTGCATCCACCAGAATCCTGCGGATCGGAAGCGATCCCAGGCCTCCAGGCGCCAGACCATGTAGAAGCCGCTTGCTCCCGCAAGCGCGGTGGCGAAGCGTGCCTGGCGGGCGAAACGCGCTTCCAGCGCGTGGAATGCCTGGAAGCGCGCCGCGGCGGGATAGGAGCGCCGGATCGACGGCAACAGGACCGTCGTGACCATGCCGACGCCACCGATCCAGAGGACGACGGCGAGCACATGCAGGGCACGGGCGACGGCCAGATCGGTCACGATGGCGGCCTCCGCGGCATGGCGATGCCGATCGGGGCCGCACGGGCCTGCGCGCCGACGGGGCGCGCTTCTGCACGGTGCGGCGCGCGTCCGCGACGCCAAAGCGGCCCCCGTGGTGGACATCCAGCCCGCAGGGCATCGGCGCGAAACAGGGCATCGGTGGAACGCATGCGGACCCTCCCGGCCCTTGCCGGCTATTATGGTATTACAGATACTATAGTCATGCGGCCACCATTCCGGTATTGTCAATCCCGTTTGGCGCCCACGACCGTCGCGGCGAGATGGCAGCTGCCGCCGTGAGGCATGGCCGAGCCGCGGGTGCCGATCGGATCGCAGCCGCGCGAGGTCGCGAGCCGGCGCGTGCCGGTCCGGTTCACCGGAACGGCGACTGAAACTCCGGATTGAGGTCAACCCAGACGCTTTTCGTCTGCAAGTAGCTGCGGATCATCTCCACCCCGCCCTCGCGCCCG
>JAJZVE010000359.1 GCA_021845835.1 Pseudomonadota bacterium
GGCCGCGGCGATCATGGAGCAACGCCGGCTCGGGCTGGTGACCAAGGCGATGATGACGGTGCCGGGGCATTGCCTCGCGCAGGCGTCCCGGGAGTTCCTGCTGCTCTATCCGAATGCCCGCATCCTGGTCGCCGACGAAAGCAACTTCGTCAAGGAGAAGCGCCAGCGCTTCCTCGCCCGCGCCGCCACGGGCGTGTGGGACTGCATCATCATCACTCACTCGGCCTTCAAGTTCATCCCGGCACCCGCCGACTTCGAGCGGGCGCTGATCCAGCAGCAGCTGCAAAGCTATGCCGAACTGCTGGAGAAGGCGGACACCGATGACCGCATCACCCGCAAGCGCATCGAACGCCTGAAGGAGGGGCTGCAGGCTAAGCTGGAAGCCCTCGGCAGCCGCAAGGACGACCTGCTGACGCTGGCCGAGATCGGTGTCGATCAGATCGTGGTGGACGAGGCGCAGGAGTTCCGCAAGCTGAGTTTTGCGACCAACATGAGCAACCTGCGCGGCGTCGCACCGGACGGTTCGCAGCGGGCCTGGGATCTCTACGTCAAGGCGCGCTTCGTGGCGCAGCGCCAGCCGCAGCGGCCGCTGATCATGGCCTCCGGCACCCCGATCACCAACACGCTCGGCGAGATGTTCACCCTGCAGCGCTTCATGCAGCCGGACGTGCTGGCGGAGCGCGGCCTGCATGAGTTCGACGCCTGGGCATCCAGCTTCGGCGATACGCGCACCGAATTGGAGTTGCAGCCTTCCGGTGCCTACAAGCCGGTGACCCGCTTCGCCGAGTTCGTCAACGTCCCGGAACTGATCGCCATGTTCCGCTCGGTCGCGGACGTGGTGCTGAAGGATGATCTACGGCAGTTCATGGCGCTGCCGGCGATCCGCACCGGCACACGCCGGATCGTCACCGCTCCTTCCTGCCCGGCCTTCAGGCGCTACCAGAAGCACCTTGCCGAGCGCATCCGCAGCATCGAGCAGCGCAAGGGCAAGCCGGAGAAGGGCGACGACATCCTGCTGTCGGTGATCACGGACGGGCGGCATGCGGCGATCGACATGCGCTTCGTCATGGACCCGGAGGCGGGCGACCCGCTCCGGGGCAACGAGCCGGACAACAAGCTGAGCGCGATGATCGCCAACATCCACCGCATCTGGATGGAGACGGCGGATCGCGTCTACCGGCGGCCGGATGGGCAACCCTATCCGCTCCGCGGTGCGGCGCAAATGGTGTTCTCCGATCTCGGCACGGAGGCGGCCGACACGAAGCGCGGCTTCTCCGCCTATCTCTGGGTGCGCGACGAACTGGTCCGGCTGGGGGTGCCGCGCGCGCAGATCGCCTTCATGCAGGATTTCAGGAAGTCGGCGGCGAAGCAGGCGTTGTTCAATGACGTGAACAGCGGCCGCGTGCGCATCCTGCTCGGTTCGACGCAGACCATGGGCACGGGCGTCAACGCGCAGCTTCGGCTGGTGGCGCTGCACCACCTCGACGTGCCCTGGCTGCCGAGCGACATCGAACAGCGCGAGGGGCGGATCGAACGACAGGGCAACCAGAACGAGGAGATCGAGCTCTACGCCTACGCGACCCTCGGCAGCGTGGACGCGACGTCGTGGCAGCTGCTGGAACGCAAGGCCCGCTTCATCGCCGCGGCGCTCGCCGGTGATCGGAGCATCCGTCGGCTCGAGGACATCGACGGCCAGGCGAATCAGTTCGCCATGGCCAAGGCGCTCGCCTCGGGCGATCAGCGCCTGCTGCAGAAGGCGGGGCTGGAAGCCGAGGTGGCGCGGTTGCGGCGTCTGCGGGCCGCGCACTTCGATGACCAGCATGCCGTCGCACGGCACATCCACAGCGCCGAGTCCGCCATTCGCTCCGCCACGGCCCGCATCGCGCAGATCGAGGAGGATCTGAAGGTCCGCACCAGCACCCGTGGCGATGCTTTCGTCATGACGATCGGCGACAGAACCCTGACGGCGCGCAAGGTCGCCGGCGCGTCATTGCTCAGCCGTCTCCGGCTCACCGAGAAGGCGCGGGAGGAGGGCATCTGGGTTGTTGGGCAGATCGGCGGCTTCTATCTGCGCGCCCAGGGCACGCACCACGGCGCGGACCGCTACAAGCTGGACCTCTGGATGGAGCGGACGGGCCTGGAGCAGGAGGTGGGGCTATCCGCCGATCTGACTCCTCTCGGGCTGATCTCGCGGCTGGAGTATATGCTGGAGCGGTTCGAGGCGGAGCGGGCCGAGCAGCGGCGCCGGCTGGCCGAGGCGGAACAGCGTCTGCCCGGCTATCGCCAGCGCATCGGCGAAGCGTTCGCTTTCCAGGCCGAACTGGACGCGAAGGAGGAGGATCTGGCCGCACTGGAGGCCGACCTCGCGGCCAATGCTGCCAGCGGTAGTGACGATGAGGCGATCGCGGAGGCGGCATAGCGCGGCCTCATACGTCGCGATCCTGTCAGAAAACCGCTGCTTCTGAGTCGTCCGATCAGCCCGATCGGCGATCCAGGGGCGGCGTGTCAGGAGCGGCAGGACAGCCAGACTTCGATGGGCTGGTTCAGGGCAGCGCGACAAAAGGGTCGCATGCCGGAACGCCGAGAACGGTGAAGTGGCGCAAATTCCGTGTCAGCACGACAAGGCCGTGACATTGCGCCGTCGCGGCGATCGTCAGATCGGCGAAGCCGGGCGCGGCCCCCTTGCTGCGCGCAAGATCGGACAGCCGGCCGGCCAGGCGTGCAGTCGGAACGTCGAGCGGCAGGATACGCGCGCTGTAGAGGTGCAGCAGCGTCTCGAACCACGCGGCGATCCGGGCGGCCTTGCGGCGCGCACCCTCGCGCTCCGCTTTGGCGATGCCGTCCTCGATCTCGGCGACGGTGACGACCGAAAGGGCGAGAGCGTCGGAGTTGCGCTCCATCCAGACGCGCAGCGCCGTCTGTGGCTGCGCTTTGGTTGGCGCCCCCGCCGACAGGACATTGGTGTCGACGAGATACACCCCTTACAGGTCCGCCTCTCGCAGCCCGGCGCGGTCGCGCTCCGGCAGGTCGCCGGGTTCGAGTGGGGCGGACATCAGCAGCCGCCCGAACGAGGGGACGTGCGACAGCCGCTCCCACTCTGCGAAACTGATGATGACGGCCTCGCGCCGGCCGTGGCGCGTGATGATTGATGGCTCGCCCTGCTGCGCGTGGTCGACGATGGATGACAGCGTTGCCTTGGCGTCGCGTAGCTGGATTTCCCGCATGACATGCTCCGTAACCACAGTGGTCATATAGTGAGCCGGCGCGCCCCGGCAATCAGCAGCGAGGCAAGATGGGGAAAGGGCGGAGAGAAGGGGGGACAAAACCTGCCGCATGCCGCGCCGCCGCTGCAAAGGGTGGGTCTGCGCCGGCCGCTGCGCTGGGCCGGCTGCGATCCCGCCGCTGCGCGGCGCCTTTGCAGCGGACCGCGCGGATGCGGCTGCCGGGAGGTGTCTTCCCGAAGCATGGGAGGGCAACGACCCCGAACGGAGCCGAGCGATGGAACTCAGGATCGTCGATCCCCGCAAGCTGAAGTCCAACCCCAACAACCCGCGCCGGACGAAAGCGTCGCCCGAAGCCGACGCCCAGCTCACCGCCAACATCAAGGCCGTCGGCGTCATCCAGCCACCGCGCGTGAAGGAGGTCGGCAAAAAGCTGGAGGTGATCGCCGGTGACCGGCGCGTGCGGTGCGCCATCGCCGCCGGTCTCGACGAAATCCACGTATTGGTCAGCACCGAGGACGACGGCGCCGACCCGCTGCGCTCGCTCGCCGAGAACGTGCAGCGCGCGCAATTGGGGCCGGTGGACCAATGGCGGGCCATCGAGGCGCTGTGCGGCACCGGCTGGTCGGAGGAGGCGATCGCCGCGGCATTTTCCTTCACCGTGCGGACCATCCGCAAGCTGCGGCTGCTGGCGCGCATCCATCCCGCGATGCTCGACCGCATGACCATCGACCTGCCGCGCGAGAACGAGCTGCGCACCATCTCCGCCGCCGCGCTGGAGGAGCAGGGGTCGGTCTGGCGCAAGCACAAGCCGAAGCGCGGTGAGCAGGTGGCCTGGCACGAGATCGCGCGACTGCTGCACGGGGACCGCATGCCGGCCCGGATCGCCCGCTTCGACGACGAAACCGCCGCTGCGTTCGGCATCCTCTACGAGGAGGATCTGTTCGCCCCCGCCGGCGAGGACAGCCGCAGCACGGCACAGGTGGACGCGTTCTTCGCCGCCCAGCGTCAGTGGCTGGAGGCCAACCTGCCGGAGAACGGCACGATCCTGGAGACGGAGAGCTGGGGCGCAGGAAAACTGCCGCCGCGCGCTGAGCGCTGCTACGGTGAGAAGCGCGACGGCGACCGCATCGGCTTCTTCATCGACCCGCGGACTGCCGAGGTGCGGGAGATTCCGTTCCGGTTTGCGGAGCCGGTCCGATCCGATCCGCGGGGCGGCGACGATGAATCGGGCACAGAAGGCAGCCTGCGCACGACCCGCCCGGAGGTGAGCCGCAAGGGGGTCGAGCGGATCGGCGACCTGCGTACCGACGCGCTGCATACGGCGCTGCGCGAGGCGGCGTTCGACGACAGCACCCTGCTCGGGATGCTCGTGCTGGCGTTTGGTGGCAGCAACGTCAGCGTCCATGGCGCCGGTGGCGGTCGTGGTGACCGCGGCGCCATCGCCCGCCGGCTCATCCACGGTGGGACGCTGACCTCGGACCTGGCGCTGCTGCGCACAGCCGGCCGCGAGATGCTGGTGCAGGTGCTGTCCTGCCGCGAGGGGATGTCCAGGAGCGGCATGGTCGCTCGGATCGCGGGCGAGGCCATCGGCGCCGACCGCTTCCTCGCCAACATGGCGACCGACGGCTTCCTGAAATGCCTCAGCAAGGCGGGGATCGAACGCGCCGCGACCGAGGAGGCGGTGCCGGTGCTGCCGAAGACGGGCAAGGAGATTCGCGCCGCGCTGATCGCGCATGTGGGGGAGGGGACGTATGTCCTACCGGCTGCGCGCTTTGCGCTCAGTCCCGTGGAAGTGGAAGAGCTGCAGGAGCGCATCGCCGCCGATGAGGCCGGCCCGTTCGCCGACGCGCCGCTGGATGATGCCGAAGCTGGCGCGGAACGCGGGGCTGACGAGGCGGACGCGGACGACCTCGGTGGCACCGCCGCCGAGGAGGATGACCCGAGCGACGGCGAGGACCTGCCGCCGCCGTGGTCGCCGGACCTGCCGCAGCAGCCCGAAGCCTGATTCCCCGGGCCGCCCGGCATGGCCGGGCGGCCGCAGCCTCGTGCCCACCCTTGCAGATTTGCAGTTGACCCCCTATCTACTGCAAATGATGGAGGCGGCCATGTCAGCGTCACTGGAACAGGACCGCGCGCTCCCGCTGCGGGTCGACCCTCTTGCCGCTCTGCGCGGTTTTTTCCACATCATGGAAGCCTGGGGTGTCAGCGCCGAAGACGGCCGCATTCTTCTCGGCGCACCACCCGAGCGAACCTACT
>JAJZVE010000360.1 GCA_021845835.1 Pseudomonadota bacterium
CGCATAGATGGTCGCCTGGTCGATGAACGCGGTCAGGTCGCCGGCCCACAGGCAGGAATACAGCGCCTGCGGCCTGGCCTGCAGCAGTTTGGTCAGGTTTTCGGTGTAATCCGGCTGGAACAGCTTCGGCCAGGACTCGCTGATGATCTCCACGTCCGGCGTGAAGTACTTCAGATAGCGTACGAATTCCGCCGTGGTGTCGCGACCGTAGGCATAGTCCGGCGAGCAGGTCGCCCAGCGCTTCAGCCCCTTCGCCTTGGCGATCCCGGCGGCGTAGCTGCCGCCCGCGATCGAATCGTGGATGCCCTGGCGGCACACCCGGAACGCATTGGGAATGCGCAGCTTCGGGTCGGCGGTCAGCGACGACGTCTCGGAATTCGTGTGGATGCAGAAGAAGCCGAGGTCGCGCGCGACTTCATGCACCGCGAAGCCGCCGGACGACGCCTCGCCGTCGATCAGCAGGTCGCAGCCGTCGCTGTTGATCAGCTCGCGGGCGACGCGCGCGGCTTCCTGCGGCTGGCCTTTGGAATCGCGGATCACCATCTCGATGCGCCGGCCGGCGATGCCGCCCGCGGCGTTGATCCTCTCGACTTCCATCAGCACCGCATTGCGCGATGACGTGCCGAGCTGTGCGACGCGGCCGGACAGGATGGTCGGCATGCCGACCCGCACCACCTTGTCCTCGGCGCGCACGATCCCGGGCGCCGCCAGCGCCGCCGCGCCCGCGCCCATCAGCGCCAGCGCCGACCGGCGGCGCAATCCTGTCTGGACCGTTTCCGTCATCGTTTTGTTCCCCCCGTGCCGGAGCGGGCCGCGCCGGAAGCCGTCCGTCGCCCCGCCGCCCAACAAGACGCCACCGGCACCGCCGCGTCAAGACCACCGAATCACGACTCGTAATTCGTTTTCGCCCTTGAACCCCCGCCGGTCCCCGCCCTAACGTCGCGCCCGGAAACCAGGGGGAGGAAGCCGTCGTGAGCGAGGATCTGGTCCTGTACGAGCGTCGCGGCGCGGTGGCGGTGATCACCATCAACCGGCCGCAGGCGCTGAATGCGCTCGACATGCAGACCCTGGCGGTGCTGGATGCCCGCCTCGCCGCGGCCGAGGCGGATGCGGCGGTGCGCGTGCTGATGTTCACCGGCGCCGGCCGGGCGTTCGTGGCCGGCGGCGACATCGCCGACCTGAACAGCCGCCACGGCCTGCCGCACTACCAGGAACTCGCCGAGCGGCTGCACCGCGTGTTCCGCCGCATCGAGACCTGCGACAAGCCGACCATCGCCGCGGTCAACGGCTGGGCGCTCGGCGGCGGCACCGAATTGCTGCTCTGCACCGACCTGCGCATCGCCGCGGCGTCGGCCAGGCTCGGGCTGCCGGAGGTCACGCTCGGCCTGTTCCCCGGCGCCGGCGGCTCGCAGCGGCTGATGCGCCAACTGCCGCTGTGCAAGGCCAAGGAGATGATGTTCCTCGGCGGGCGCATCGACGCCGCCGCGGCGGAACGGCTCGGCCTGGTCAACCGGGTGGTGCCCGACGAGCGGCTGATGGACGAGGCGATGGCACTTGCCGATGCGATCGCGCAGAAATCGCCGCTGACGCTGAAGCTGCTGAAACGCACGCTGAGCGACGGCGCCGATATGCCGCTGCCGGCGGCGCTGCGCCACGAGCAGGCGATGATCGGGCTGGTGCTGGACAGCGCCGACGCCCACGAAGGCTGCTCGGCGTTCCTGGAGAAGCGGCAAGCCAGCTTCACCGGCACGTGAGGCCGGGCGTGTCCGACCTTTCGGAACGTGCGCGCAAGCTCAGCCGCAGCGAACGCAACGAGGAGACACGCCGAAAACTGTTCACGGCGGCGGCGAAGGTCGTGGGCGACGTCGGCTACGCCGACGCCTCCGTCGCCCGCATCACCAGTGCCGCCGGCATCGCGCAGGGCACGTTCTACAACCACTTCGCCAGCCGCCAGGACCTGCTCGATCGCTTGCTGCCGACGCTCGGCGAGGACATGCTCGCCTTCATCGAAGCCAGGGTGCCCGCCGATGCGTCGGATGCCGAGCAGGAAATCGCCCGTTGCCGCGGCTTCTTCGCGTTCCTGCATGTCTGCCCGGGCTACCTGCGCATTCTGAACGAAGCCGAGTTCTTCGCGCCAGTCGCCTACAAGGAACTGCTGGCGATGA
This sequence comes from Pseudomonadota bacterium, assembly GCA_021845835.1. Next base: position 2,166 of record JAJZVE010000360.1, read on the forward strand.
TCGGCCGCGGCTACCTGCGCGTGCTGCAACGCGCCCGTCGGCGCGGCACGCTGGTGCCGTACAGCGATGCCGAGCTGGAAGCGATCGTGCAGGCGCTGGTCGGCGCGCGCGCCTATCTCAGCCGCCGCTACGCCTATGCCGAGGGCGGCGTGGACGCGGTCCCCGACCACGTCCTCAGCGCCTACGCGAAGCTGGTCACGGAAGGGCTGTTCCGCCGCACGGCGGAGTGACCCGGTTCATCCGGCCAGTTCCTCGCGCAGCGTCCGTTTCAGGATTTTCCCTGACGGATTGCGCGGCAGTTGTTCGCGCTGCACCACCGCCTTCGGCACCTTGAAACCGGCGAGCTTGGCGCGGCAATGCGCAAGGATCGCCTCTGCCTCGAAAGCCGCGCCGTCCGCCATGACCACCACCGCCAGCGGCCGTTCGCCCCAGCGCTCGTCCGGCACGCCGATCACCGCAGCCTCGGCGATCTGCGGGAATTCGTAGAGCACGCGCTCGACTTCGGACGAGGCGATGTTCTCGCCGCCGGACAGGATCATGTCCTTCTTGCGGTCGGTGAGGAACAGGAACCCGTCGGCGTCGAGATGGCCGACATCGCCGGTGCGGAACCAGTCGCCGAAGAACGCCGCAGCGGTCCGCTCGGGATCGCGCCAGTAGCCGCGCGTCACTTTCGGGCCGCGCAGGCAGATCTCGCCGGTTGTGCCCGCGGGCAGCGGATTTCCCGTTTCATCGACGATGCGGATCTCCAGATGCGCGACGGCGCGGCCGGCGGAGCCGATTTTGGCGATCTCGTAGCCGGCTTCCATGAACGTGTCGCCGCTGCACGTCTCGGTGAGGCCGTAGGCATCGACGTAGCGCGCCGTGGGGAAGACGTCGGCGAAGGCGCGGATGCGGCTTTCCGGCGTGCGGTCGCCGCCGCCGATCACCCAGCGCAGGCTGGACACATCGCGCGGCACCCGCGCCGCCTCCGCCAGCACCGCGCCGGTCATCACCGGCGCCAACCATATGCCCTCGATCCGTTCCGCTTCGATCGCGTCCAGCACCGCGGCGGCGTCGAATTCGCGCTGCAGCACGACGGTGCCGCCGAGCCACAGCACCGCCATGCCCGGCAGATCGAACGCGCCGACGTGATAGAGCGGCCCGACCACCAGCAACCGCGTCGCCGGCGTCAGGCCGAACCAGACGATGTGGTCGGCCGACTTCCAGTAGAAATTCTCGTAGGCGTGGACCACGCCTTTCGGCCGCGCCGTGGTGCCGGAGGTGTACATCAGCCGGAACAGATCGCCCGGCCGGCGCATCCGCAGCTCGGCCGGCGCCGCGTTTGGGCCGAGCCGTGTGCTGTCGGCACGCGCCGCCGCATCCACCAGCACGACGTCCGCGGCGCCCGCAGCGGCAGCCGCCAGTTCCTCGTCGGCCACCAGCAGCTTCGCCCCGGCATGGCCGACGATATAGCCAACCTCGTCGGCGGCGAGCCGGTAGTTGATCGGCAGGAACACCGCGCCGAGATGGCTCGCGGCGAACGCCAGTTCCAGGAAGGCCGGACTGTTCTTCATCAGCACCGCAACGATGTCGTCTGCGCCGATGCCGCGCTGCGCCAGCCAGCCGGCGGTGTGCGCGATGCGCCGCTCCAGCGTGCGCCAGTCGATGCGCTGTTCCCCGTACACGATCGCCGTTTTGTCGGGCGTCCGGCGCGCATGCAGCCGCACGAAACTGGACAGATTGACCACGCCGTTCCCCCTCGATGCACTCCTGCGCATATTAGACCGAAGCCGCCGCCGTCGTCATCGTTCGGCTTGACGGCGCGGACGTCCCGCTGGACGCTACGCGCAACGGAGCCTTGGGAGAGGGATACGCCATGAGCGGATTGAGCGGCCTCGCGGTCATCACCGGCGGCGCCAGCGGCATCGGTGCCGCGTGCGGTCGCGTGCTGCGCGCGCGCGGCGCGCAGGTCGTGGTCCTGGACCGCGACATCGCCCGCGCCCGCGACGTCGCGGCCGAGATCGGCGGCCACGCCGTCGCGGGCGATGTCGGCGACGCCGAGGGTCTCGACCGCGTCGCCGCCGGGATCGAAGCGGCGCACGGCCCGGTCACGGCGCTGGTCAACAGCGCCGGCGTGATCCAGCCGCCGCTGCCGCCCGAGACGCTGTCGATGAGCGAATGGGACGACGTGGTGCGCATCGACCAGCGCGGCACCTATGTCGCATGTCTTGCATTCGGCCGACGCATGGCGCAGCGCGGCCGCGGCGCCATCGTCAACATCGCCTCGGTCGCCGGCATGCGTTCGATGCCGCTGCATTCCTATTCGCCGGCCAAGGCTGCGGTGATCTCGATCACGGCCAACCTGGCCGCGGAATGGGGTCCCGCCGGCGTGCGCGTCAACGCCGTCTCGCCGGGCTACACGCGCACGCCGGCGCTGCAGGCCGCGATCGACCGCGGCGAGCGCGACGTCGCCAACCTGACGAAACTGAGCGCGCTCGGCCGCATGGTGGAACCCGACGACATCGCGCGCACCGTCGCGTTCCTGTGCAGCGCCGACGCCGCCGCGATCACCGGCGCCAACATCCCCGTCGATTGCGGCTGGCTGGTGACGACGTCCTGGCTCACCTATGGCGGGCTGCGCCAGCCGGCCGCGCGGACGCCATGACCGGCCTCGTTCTCGTCACCGGCGGCGGCTCCGGCATCGGCGCCGCCGTCGCGCGCGCGGTGGCGGCTTGTGGGATGCGGCCCGTGGTCTGCGATGTTGCCGCGCCCGCCGCCGGCGACCCGCACGCCTGGCCGACGCCGTTCGACGTGTCCGACGAACACGCCGCCGCGCAGGAGATCGCGGCGATCGAAGCCCGGCTCGGCCCGCTGGACGGCCTGGTGAACGCCGCCGGCATCCTCGGGCGCATGCTGCCGCCGCACAAATTGCGCATGGCCGACTGGGACCGCGAGATCGCCGTCGATCTGCGCGGCACCTACGTGATGTGCCGCGATGTCGGCAGCCGCATGGCGGCACGCGGGCGCGGCGCCATCGTCAACATCGCCTCGGTGGTCGCGACGCTGCCGGCGCCGGTGCATGGCTACGGCCCGGCCAAGGCGGCGGTGGTGAACCTGACCATGACGCTCGCCGCCGAATGGGGTCCGCGCGGCGTGCGCGTCAACGCGGTGTCGCCCGGCTTCACCCGCACGCCGGCGCTGCAGCGCGGCTTCGACGCGGGCGTGATGGACGCGCAGCGCCTGACCGAGCTGGCGGCGCTGCGGCGGCTGGTCGAACCGGATGAGATCGGCCGCGCGGCCGCCTGGCTGCTCGGCGACGGCGCCAGCGCCGT
>JAJZVE010000361.1 GCA_021845835.1 Pseudomonadota bacterium
GGTGCCCGGCCCGATGACGATGGTCACGCCCGGCTGCGTGTCCGGGTTGCCGGCCTTGCCGATGCCGCTGATGCGCCCGTTGGAGATGCCGATATCGGCTTTGACGATGCCCCAGTGGTCGATGATCAGCGCGTTGGTGATCACGGTGTCGGCCGCGCCTTCCGCCTGCGTCGCCTGCGACTGGCCCATGCCGTCGCGGATCACCTTGCCGCCGCCGAATTTTACTTCGCTGCCGTAGGTGGTGAAGTCGCGCTCCACTTCGACCCACAGATCCGAGTCGGCAAGACGCACCGCGTCGCCCGTGGTCGGGCCGAACATGTCGGCGTAGATGCGACGGGAAATGCGCGCCATCAGTCGAGGTCTCCCATCACCGCGCCGCGGAAGCCGAACACGGCGCGCCGGCCCTGGAACGGCACCAGCGTGATTTCCCGGGTTTGTCCCGGCTCGAAGCGGACGGCGGTGCCGGCGGGGATGTCGAGCCGCTGGCCGCGCGCCGCCACGCGGTCGAACGACAGTGCCGGGTTGGTCTCGGCGAAATGGTAGTGGCTGCCGACCTGGATCGGCCGGTCACCGGTGTTGGCGACGGTAAGCCGGGTGCGCGGCAGGCCGGCGTTCAGCTCGATGTCGCCGGGAAGCGGGACGATTTCTCCGGGGATCATGCGTGCGACCCTTTCACCGGATCGGCTCATGCACGGTGACGAGCTTGGTGCCGTCCGGGAACGTCGCCTCCACCTGCACGTCATGGATCATCTCGGCCACGCCCTCCATCACCTGCGCGCGCGTCAGCACACGGGCGCCTGCCTGCATCAGGTCGGCGACCGAGCTGCCGTCGCGTGCGCCTTCCAGCACGAAATCGGTGATCAGGGCGATCGCCTCCGGGTGATTCAGCTTCACGCCGCGGTCCAGCCGCCGGCGTGCCACCATCGCCGCCATCGCGACCAGCAGCTTGTCCTTCTCGCGCGGTGTCAGGTTCATGGCCGTCCGACGCTGCCCCCCAGGCCCATTGTCTGCCCACGATAGCGGCACCCCGTCTGCCCGTCATGCCGGGAGGCACCACGGCAAGGCATTAATGCAACCATCATGCCGAATTGTCGGCCGGCGCGGTTGTAACGGCCGCCCGTCCCGGCGGACATACGCTGCACCCGCACATCCTTGCAGGAGGGATCGCCCATGCGTCGCCGTCATCTGGTCATTGCCGTCCTGGCCGTGCTCACGCTCGCACCGAGCGCCCGCGCCGCCACGGTGTCCGACTATACGCCGCAAGCCTTCGCCGCCGCCCAGGCCGCGGGCGAGCCGATCCTGGTGCATATCAGCGCCGGCTGGTGCCCGACCTGCGCGGTGCAGCGCCCGATCCTGGCGCAACTGGAAGCGAAGCCGGAATGCAGGGATCTACAGGTGTTCCGCGTCGATTTCGACAGCCAGAAGGACGCCGTGCGCGCCTTCGGCGCCCGCATGCAGAGCACGCTGATCGCCTTCCACGGCAAGACCGAGACCGCCCGCTCGGTCGGCCAGACCGATCCGGGCAAGATCGCGGCGGTGGTGGAAAGCGCGCTGCGCTGACATGCATCTCGGTCTCGGCTTCCTGGCGGGGCTGCTGACGGTGCTGTCGCCCTGCGTGCTGCCGCTGCTGCCGCTGCTGCTGGCGCCGGCGGCGGCGGCGTCGCGGCTGGGGCTGGCGGCGCTGGTCGCGGGGCTGGTGGTGGCCTTTGTCGGCGCCGGGCTGTTCGTCGCCACCGTTGGCTTCGCCATCGGTCTCGATCAGGGCGTGCTGCGCACCGCCGGCGCGGTGCTGCTGGGCGCGATGGGGGCGGTGCTGCTCAGCGGCGCGCTGCAACGCCGGCTCGCGGTCGCCGGCGGCGGCATCATGGACGCCGGCAACCGCGCGCTGACCCGGCTCGCGCCATCCGGCACCGGCGGGCAGTTCGTGGTCGGGCTGCTGCTCGGCGTGGTCTGGACGCCCTGCGTCGGGCCGACGCTGGGGGCGGCCTCGGTGCTGGCGGCCGAGGGGCGCGACCTCGGCTCGGTCGCTGCGGTGATGGCGGCGTTCGGCGTCGGCGCGGCGCTGCCGCTGCTGGCGCTGGGCACGCTGTCGCGGCAGGCGTTCCTGCGCTGGCGTGGCCGGCTGCTGGCCGCCGGCGGGGCGGGCAAGCTGCTGCTCGGCGGCAGCGCACTGGCGATCGCGGTGCTGATCCTCAGCGGCGCCGAGCACCGGCTGGAAGCGGCCCTGGTCACCGCGTCGCCGGAGTGGCTGACTGCGCTGACCGCGCGGTTCTGACGCCGCGCTGCCTGCGTGCCGGCCTGACGCCCGGGCCAGGCGCGCCCGGACCGGAGGAACCAACCGCATGCCCCGCACCCTGATCGCCGCCGCCGGGTCGAGTACGAAATGCCCGGCCCGCAGACGCGGCCGCTGTTCGAGGACGACGAGGTCATCGCCGCCGCCTGCCGGCTCGATCTGTGCCAGATCAACAAACGGGGCACGTTCAACTTCGCCGCGCACCGCCGCATCGAGCATGACGGCCTGATCGTCGGGCGCACCGGCGCGGAGCCGCCGCCCGCCGACTGAGCGACGGGCGGCGGACGCGGCGCGGCGGCGGGATCAGGCCGCCTGCGCCATCGCTTCCTGCGCCACCCAGTAGCGGGCGCCGCAGCGCATCAGATGCACCGTCAGCACCGACGGTCGCGCGCGCCCGGGCAGCAGCAGCGTCGCCGCGCCGTCGGTCCAGCGCCAGCGCGCCACGGCGTCGGACGGATACCAGCCGTTGCCGAACGCCGCGCCGTCCAGCCAGACCCCGTCCAGTTCCACGTCCAGCGCCGCGCCGAGCTGTCGTCCGTCGGCAATGGCGGAGTCCAGCATCGCCGGGACGAAGCGGCGGCTCAGCAGCCGCACCTCGCGCACCCCGGCGGGCAGTTGCACGAGCAGCGCATCCGGCCCATCCGCGGTGACCTGCACGCCGGGCCGGTCGGCTTCCACGGTCAGTCCGGGATCGGTCACCAGGCGCCAGCCCAGCGCCTCCGCCCGTGCCCGCAGCCGGTCGCGCGCCGCGTCCAGCAGCGGCCCGCGCAGCACCAGCGGCGCGCAGCCGCGCTCGGCGAAGATACGCAGTGCCGCGGTCTCCGGGTCGGCGTCGAAGCGCGGCGCCGCCGTGCCCTGCAACTGGCCGCGGTTGCCGGTGTCGAGATAGCTCTCGGCCGGCAGTCCCTCGGCGAGCAGCAGGTCGTGCCGGTCGAGCTCGACATGCACGTAGGTGATCGCGGCGACCGACGTGAACGGACGGATGGTGGCGCCGTTGGCCAGCTTGCGCGCGGGAATCAGCACGCCGTCCAGGGCGATCGCGTGGTCGCCGGAGACCAGCAGGTCGCGGCGCGGCAGGCCGGGGGCGAAGGCGCCCGCGGCGATGCACACCGGGACCGCGTGCGGCGCGGCGCGTACGTCCACGGTGGTTTGCCCGACCCAGCGCACCGGCGCGATCCGTCCGCCGTGGGTGCGCACCCGATCGCCGGGCTGCAGCGTCTCCACCGCCACCTCGCCGTGTTCGGTGGCGATGCGCGTGCCGGCGGCGTAGCAGGCGACATCGACGATCTGCGTGCCGCCGCCGGCATCCGCGCTGACATGGAAACTCGCCGCCGACAGTCCGGTGCCGGTCACGTCCAGCGTGTCGGCGCCGACCGTCAGCGTGCCGCCGGCGTAGGCCACCGCCGGGCCGGCGCCGAAACTCAGTCCGCGCAGATCGAGCGTGCCGCCGCCCATCGTGATCGGTCCGGTCGGCGGCGTGCCGGCATCGATGCGCAACGCGCCGCCGGCATCGATCGTCACCGCGCCCGAGAAGCCGTTCGCGCTGCCCACTTCCATCGTGTAGCCGTGACCGACATGCACGCTGCCGGTGCCGCTCAGCGCGCCGGTGATGATCGGTCCGGTGCCGACGGCGAGGCTGGAGGCGCCGAGGTTGACCAGCGCCGTCAACGCGCCGTTGTCCACCACGGCGGCTTCGATCTTCGCCGCCTCCAGTGCCAGCGTGCCGACGGCGCCGACGGCGACCGCGCCGGCCACGCTGGGCGCGCCGCCGATCTCGATGCCGCTGGTCGCGTCCACGGTGACCACCGAGCCGTCCATCACGTGCAGCGTCGGCGCGCTCACCTGTCCGCCGCTGCTGGCGATCAGGGTGCCGGCGCCGAGCGCGAACGGGTTCGACGGCGAGGCGTCGCCGCCGATGTTGATTTCGCCCGAGGCGGCGATCCGCCCGCCGGCGCCGACCGTCGCCTTGGTGCTGAAGAACTGGCCGAGCCAGAGCGTGTTGGCGTTCCACACGCCGTTCTGGATCGCGACGCTGTCGCCGTCGAGATCGGCGTAGCCGCCGGTGGTGATGGTGGCGCCGTTCACCTCGAAGGTGGAATCATACGCCACCATGTTGCCGGCGACGCTGAGTGCCGCGCCGGCGCCCAGGTTCACCGCTGCACCGGCCACCGTGCCGTAGCCGAGCGAGGCCTGGCCGGCGACGTTCAGCGTGCCGGCCAGGGCGAGCGTGCCGCCCGATCCCATCTCCAGCGTCAGGTTGTTCGCCGCCTGCGTGCCGGCGACCGAGACCGTCCAGGGCGCGGTCGTGTTGACCGTGGCGGTGCCGATCAGGACGTTGTTCGTGGCGCCGGGGACCGAGGCTGGTTTGCATGTGGTCGGGTCCGTCCAGCTGCCGCTTGCGCCTACACTGGCCCAGTTGGCCGACGTGATCGATGAACTCATGTCGCCTCGCGCTCCCGTGCGATCCTTGGCGCGAAGCGTAGCGGTTGTGCCGGCTTGTCGTGGTAAAACCATTGCGATCTTACATCCGCGTGATTGAAGCGGACGAAAGAAATTCTTCGCCTTGGCCCGAAACGGCGTGCCACGACAACGCTTCGACCGAAGCGGCATGACATGTTCGTGAATGGCGGAAACGTGACTTGCGCCGCCTCTGCCGCTTTGACGGCCGACGCGGCGCCGGCGGCGCGGATGACAGCGCCGGAGGGCTGCGCTAATCCCTGCCGCCTGAACCGTTCAACCGGGATTGCCGCCGTTCATGGCCAGCAGCAACGACATCCGCGCCACCTTCCTCGACTATTTCGCCCGCCACGGCCATACGGTCGTGCCGTCCAGTCCCCTGGTGCCGCGGAACGATCCGACGCTGCTGTTCACCAACAGCGGCATGGTTCAGTTCAAGAACGTATTCACCGGCCAGGAGAAGCGCCCCTACGTGCGCGCCACCACGGCGCAGAAATGCGTGCGCGCCGGCGGCAAGCACAACGACCTGGACAACGTCGGCTACACCGCGCGGCATCACACGTTCTTCGAGATGCTGGGCAATTTCTCCTTCGGCGACTACTTCAAGGATGTCGCGATCGAGCATGCCTGGACGCTGGTGACGCGCGATTTCGGCCTGCCCGCGGACCGGCTGCTGGTGACGGTCTATTCCGAGGATGAGCAGGCGGCCGCGCTGTGGCGC
>JAJZVE010000362.1 GCA_021845835.1 Pseudomonadota bacterium
GGATCACCGGCACCGGCACGATCTCCGTCCAGCGGTTCGGCCAGGCGGCGCGCGCGGCGCCGAGGATCGCCGCAGTCAGCACGTCGAGCGCGTCACGGCCATGCGCGATCGCGGCACTGGCCTGGGCGAATTCCTCCTCCAGCGTCACGCCGGGGGAGCGGTGGGAGGCGAAGCATACTTCCGGCGCGCGGCCACAGGCGGTCTCGGCGAGCGCCTGCGCCACTTCGGCGGGAAGCGCGAAGGTAGGATGGGCGGTGAACACGGCGGCGAAGCGCGGGCGCTCCACCAGCGCGCGGAAGCTGGCGAGCGGCACCGGGCTGTCGGCGGGGTCCGGGCGCACCAGCCGCTCGGCGAGCAGCGCCATCGCCCGCCGGCTGGCCGCCGGATCGGTGCCGCCGACATAGGCGGCAAGCCGTTGTGCCCGGTCGGCGAAGGCGGCGTCGCGCAGGTGGCGCACCAGGGCCTCGACTTCCTCGGGCGTCATCGCACCGCTGTCGATGCGGCGGGAAATGGCGAGCGCGATCGACAGCACCGGGTTGCCGAACGGATCGGCATCGTGGCTCTCGCGCGAACGCGCCGTCAGCGCCAGCAGGTCGCGGGCGAGGGCGGGCACGGTCGCGAGGGCCGGATGCTGCATGTGCGAAGTCTGCCCGCCGCGCGCCCGTGGCGCAACGGTCTGCTGCGGCCGTGGGCGTTCAGTCGCCCTCGTGCTCAGATCCGGGGCGCAGCCGCCGGCGGTGTTCGGATTCGGGGCCGCTGCCGCGCATGATTTCGGCAAATCCGAACAGCAGCAGCATCAGCCCGCACACGACTTCCAGGCCCGAAAGCCCGCGCGCCAGCGGACTGACGGGGGTGATGTCGCCGTAGCCGACGGTCGATATGGTGACGACGCTGAAATAGAGCGCGTCGGAGAAGCTCAGTGCCGCCGCGCGCCCATGCACGACGAACTGGCCCCCGCCCAGGGTCAGTTCGGCGATGCGGTAGAGGCAGGCGAACACGATGACCAGCAGGGAGTAGAAGGTCAGGAATGCCATCGCCGGCATGACCAGCCGGTCGATCCGGCGGGACACGCCCTCGAACACCATCGCCACGTCCATCATCAGCAGGATGACGTCGCGCTGCGCATGGACGACGGCGGCGGCGATCGTCGCCATGGCGACGACCAGCACCGCGCCCTGGCCCTGCGCCGGCAGCGCGAAGCGCGGCAGCACGAAGGACAGCGCGCCGACCAGCGCCGTGGTGGGGAGCCAGCGGGTCAGCCGCGGCAGGTGCGTCAGCTCCTGGCTGCGGCGGGCGCGGATCATGGCGGCGACGCGGCGCCGCGCCAGGAAGCAGCGCAGCAGGAACGCCGCGACCGGCAGCGCCAGCGCGGCGACCGACGGCGCGAGCCCGGCGGCCGGGAAATTCGCGTCGTGGAAGAACACGAACATGCAGGCATAGACAGCGAGAAAATTCGCCATCGTGATGCCGAAATGCAGCCCGCCGGGGAACGCGAGGTAGAAGAAACCGAAGCTGGTGGCACAAATGCCCAGCGCCGCCAGCGCCAGCCGCCATTCCGCGCCAAGGGCGACGCAGACGAGGCCGACCAGGACCAGCGTGAAGCCGACCTGACGCACCCACGGACGGCCCAGTCGGGCGGCGGCGTGCGGGGCCGTCACGGGGCGGGGGTCGGGCATGCGCGCAAGCGTAACACCCCCCGGCTTGCCGGAGAACCGGGGCGGCGTGGTAGCGTGCCTCCGGCATGGATATCGCCCCCTCTCTGCCTGCCGCGGCCGCGGACCTGGACGCGGACCGCGCGGCGCGGCGCACGCTCAACCGGCACAAGGCGTTCGCGACCGGACTGCTGCTGGTCATGGCGGTGCTGACGCTGGCCAGCTACGCGCTGCCGCCCGGCTTCGCGACCGCGGTGCTGCAGGCCGCGGCGAAGGCCGGGTTCGTCGGCGGCATCGCCGACTGGTTCGCGGTGACGGCGCTGTTCCGCCATCCGCTCGGCCTGCCGATCCCGCACACCGCCATCATTCCGGCGCAGAAGGCGCGGCTTGGCCGGGCGCTCGGGCGCTTCGTCGGCAACCATGTGTTCACCGCCGCCGAGGTGCGCCGCATCATCGGCCGCATCGACCTCGCCGGCATCGTGGCGCGGTTCCTGGCCGACCCGGCGGCGACGCGGCCGGCGGCGGAGGCGCTGGCGGGGATGCTGCCGCGCCTGCTCGCCAGCATCGAGGATGGCCGTGCCCGCCGCCTGCTTGCCCGCATCGTGCCGCGCGTGCTGGGCGGGCCGGCGGCCGGGCGGGTGGTGGCCGGGGCGCTGCGCAAGCTGATGGAGGGCGGGCGGCACCAGGAGGTGTTCGGCTTCATCCTGGCGCGCCTGAAGGTGGTGCTGGCCGAGCGCGAGGACGCGCTGCGCCGCGCCATCGAGGAACGGGTGCGCGAGCAGGGCGGGGTGCTGATCGGCTGGGCGCTCGGCGCCTCGATCGCGCGGCGGGTGCTGACGCAGGTGAATGCCGAGCTTTCCAAAATGGAGGACGACGGCTCCGAGCTGCGCGCCGCGTTCGACGAGTGGATGCGCCGCGAGATCGCGCGCATCGAGGACGACCCCGCCCGCGCCGCGGAGATCGGCCGCGCGCTGCGCCGGGTGGTGACGCACGAGACCATCCAGGGCTGGGTGCGCGACGTGTGGTCGCGGCTGCGGCTGGCGCTGGAGGCGGACGCGACGCGGCCGAACGGGCACACGATCGCGGCGTTCGAGGGGGCGCTGGGCAATCTCGGCACGCTGCTCGCCGCCGATCCGCTGGCGCGCGGACGGCTGCAGCAGGCGGTGGAAGGCGTGATCGCGACGCTGCTGCCATCCGCGCAGACGTCGGTGGCCGGGTTCATCGCCGAGGTGGTGGCGAACTGGGACGCGGCGACGATTACCGAGAAGCTGGAACTGCGCGTCGGCAGCGACCTGCAATATGTGCGCGTGAACGGCACGCTGGTCGGGTTCCTGGTGGGCGGGCTGCTCTACGCGCTGCTGCGCGCGACGTTCGGGCCGGTGGCGTTCTGAGCGGCGCCGCGGCATGACATGATCTTCTTCCTGCTCGGCATCGCGACGCTGCTGGTGCTGATGGGCGCGCTGGGCGCGTTCTCGCGCGCGCAGATCGCCAGCATCAAGCAGTTCGGCCTGTGGGTGGTGGCGATCGGCGGGCTGCTGCTGGCGGTGCTGCTGCTGTTCACCGGCCGCGGCGCCACCGCGCTTGCCGCACTCGCCATGCTTGGCCCGCTGGTATGGAGCTGGATCGGCGAGACCCGCCCAAAGCGGCCAACCGCCCCGCCGCGGGGCCGCGCCCGCGCGGCGATGAGCCGGGCGGAGGCGTACGACGTGCTCGGGCTGGCGCCCGGCGCCAGCGAGGCGGAGATCCGTGCCGCGCACCGCCGCCTGATGCGCGCCGCGCACCCCGATGTCGGCGGCTCCGACTGGATCGCCGCGCGCATCAACCAGGCGCGCGATGTGCTGCTCGGATGATCGCCGGCAGGTTCCGGCCCAAACGACCGCGCGCCGGCGCGGGCGTTGATCCCGGGCACTTCGGGGGAGCGTTCGGCTTGCCTGTCACCGCCTGGCCATGCCAGTGATCCGCGGTGCCGCCGATCCGCCGTGCCCCGCGCGCCGGGGTGCCGATCGACCCAGAACGAGGACGTGATGCCGTGATCAAGCCGCTGCGCAAGGCCGTCCTGCCGGTCGCGGGACTCGGAACGCGCTTCCTTCCGGCGACCAAGGCGACCGCAAAGGAAATGCTGCCTGTCGTGGACAAGCCGCTGATCGAATACGCGGTCGATGAGGCGCGCGCCGCGGGGATCGAGCAGTTCTGCCTCGTCACCGGCCGCGGCAAGACCGCGCTGGTCGAGCATTTCGACATCGCCTACGAGCTGGAAGCGACGCTGAAGGAACGCGGCAAGCACAAGGAACTGCGCGACCTGCGGCGGAACCATCTGCCGCCCGGCGCGATCACCACCGTCCGCCAGCAGGAGCCGCTCGGCCTCGGCCACGCGATCTGGTGCGCGCGCGCCTTCATCGGCGACGATCCGTTCGCGATCCTGCTGCCCGACGACCTCGTGTTGTCCGAAACGCCGTGCATGAAGCAGCTCGCCGACGCCTATATGGAGACCGGCGGCTGCGTGGTGGCGGTGACCGAGGTGCCGCACGAGCACACCAGCCGCTACGGCATCCTCAAGGTCGGGCGCGACGATGGGCGGCTGGTGGAGGTGCTCGGCCTGGTCGAGAAGCCGAAGCCGGAACTGGCGCCGTCCAACCTCTCGATCATCGGTCGCTACGTGCTGCTGCCGGAGGTGGTCGAGCATCTCGCCCGCATGGAGCGCGGCGCCGGCGGCGAGGTGCAGTTGACCGACGCGATGGCCAGGCTGATCGGCCATGTGCCGTTCCACGGCCTGCGTTACGAGGGGCGCCGGTTCGACTGCGGCGACAAGGTCGGGTTCCTGGAGGCGCAGATCGCGTTCGCGCTGAAGCGGCCGGACATGGCGCCGGCGGTGCGCGCATTCCTGAAGTCGTACGTCGCCGAGGAGGCCGGGGCGGGGGGCTAGGCCGTCCGTCGCCTGTTGGGGCATGATCGCGCCGAGGGCGTGACAGCGTGCGGCGCCGGGCCGGTGCGCGAGCCAGGGAACGGGGAGAGACGCCGATGGCATTCCGCCACGAGTTCGACGCGACCGTGCTGCGCGAGTATGACATTCGCGGCATCGTCGGCCGCACGCTGCATCCGGCGGATGCCTTCGCCATCGGCCGCGTGTTCGGCAGCATCGTCGCCCGCGCCGGCGGGCACACCGTGGCGGTCGGCTATGACGGACGGCTGTCCTCCCCGGATCTGGAGCCGAAGCTGGTGGAGGGGCTGACGGCGAGCGGCATGGACGTGGTGCGCATCGGCCGCGGGCCGACGCCGATGCTGTATTACGCCGCCACCGTCCGCCCCACCGACGGTGCGGTGATGGTGACCGGCAGCCACAACCCGCCCGACTACAACGGCTTCAAGATGATGCTGCAGGGCAGACCGTTCTTCGGCGGCCAGATCACCGACGTCGGCCGCCTTGCCGCCGCCGGCGACGTGGTGGCGGAGCGGCCGGGCACTGTGCAGTCCATCGACATCTCAGCCGACTACGTGGCGCGGCTGATCTCCGACTGGGACGGCGGCGACCGGCTGCTCAACGTGGTGTGGGACAACGGCAACGGTGCCGCCGGCGAGGTGCTGCAGCGGCTGGTGGGCTCGCTGCCCGGCAATCACACGGTGCTGTATCCCGACATCGACGGCCGCTTCCCGAACCATCATCCCGACCCGACGGTGCCGAAGAACCTGGCGGCGCTGGTGGCCGAGGTGCGGCGGCGCGGTGCCGACGTGGGCGTGGCATTCGATGGCGACGCCGACCGCATCGGCGTGGTGGACGACAGCGGCGAGATCATGTTTGGTGACCAGTTGATGGTGGT
>JAJZVE010000363.1 GCA_021845835.1 Pseudomonadota bacterium
CGGTTCCAGCATCAGGTTGACGTCCGCCAGCGCCCGGATCGCACCGAAGCTTTTGGACACATTCCTCAATTGGAGGACCGGCAATACGTTTCCTCTCCCTGTTATTACGTCTCTGTTGCCTGGACGCCGCGATCCTACGGGCTGGCAGCGGGCAATGTCCAGATGTCCCGCGGAGATTTCCGTCCCCTCAGGGTCCGGCCCGCTGCGCGCTCGCTCGCCATCGGCCGGCCGGCGTTCCACTACGCCAGCCGTCAGCCGTCACGGCGGCGCCGGACGCTGCGCGGCGGCGAGTACGTAGCCGGCGCCGCGCACCGACTGGATGACGCGGCTGCCGTCCTCGCCGTCGCCGAGCTTGCGGCGCAGGCTGAAGATGAGCTGGTCGATGCTGCGGTCCTCCGGACGCCACGGGCGTCGCAACGCCGCCTCGCTCAACCGCTCGCGGGAAACCGGCTCGCCGCGCGCCAGGACCAGTTCCTGCAACGCCGCGAACTCGGCCGCCGTGACCTGCAACGGCCTGCCGTCCGGGCCGGCGACGCTGCGCCGCTGCAGATCGATCTGCCACGGCCCCACCTGCACCGGATGGGTGTCCGGGACGGCCGCGCCGCGTGGCTCGCCGCGGGCCGCGGCACGCACGTGCGAACGCCGATGCACCGCGCGGATGCGCGCCACCATCTCGCGCAGTTGCGGCGGCTTGGCGATATAGTCGTCGGCGCCGAGTTCGAGGCCGACGATGCGCTCCGATTCCTCGCCGCGGCCGGAGACCACGATGATGCCGCAATCCTGCAGACCGGATAGCCAGCCTATCAGCGCCACGCCACTGGTATCGGGCAACTCCAGATCGACCAGCACCACGTCCGGCATGAAGCTGTGCTTCAGCTCGATCGCCCGCGCCCCGGTCTGCGCCCAGGCCGTCCGCATGCCGGATCGTTCGATGAACTTCTGCAGCGTCTCGGCCACGGCCGGATTGTCCTCGATCAGGAGGACGCGCGGGTTGGGCAGAGGGGCGGAAGCGTCGCCGGGCATCACGTCAGACTGTCCTGGGCGCGTCCGGGCTTGGCACGCGGCCCGGAGTCGCTGCCACAACTGTTAGTGACCTTTGCGGTTCGCGTCCACTGTCAGAAGGACCGATCCGATTTTGCGACGGAATGCCGGGCAGCCGTGCCACACAGAGGCGCGGCGGGGGCGTTGCCACCGGGCGGGTGGCATGGCAGGGGGCGGCATGGCAGAATTCCGTCGGTTCGTGGGGCGCATCTGGCCGGCCGGGCTGGTCCTGCTGGGCACGGCACTGCTCGTTGCGGCCGGATTCGCCGGGCTTGCAGGTCCACCCCGGATTCTGGCGGCCACCGTGCCCGGGCTGGCGCTGGTCGGCGCCGGGTGCGGTTTCATGCTGCGCCGGCTGCTTCGCGCCGATGCCTCGGCGGCGGAGCAGCGCCGCCGCGCGGCGCTGTTCGCCGGCATCGGCGGGAACCTGATGCGAGTCCGCGACCCCGTGACGATCGCGGCGCAGGGTGAGGCGCTGGCGCGCGACCTGCTCGGCCGCGATGCCGCCGCGGTGGTCGCGCTGGCCGATGCCGAGCTGCCCGTCCTGCGGCCCGGTGCGCCGCAGCGCAGCCTGCCGTTGCGCGGCGCGACCGGCGACCTGCTCGGCCGGATCGCGGTGATGCGCCCGCCCGGCCAGCCGTTCTCGGCCGAGGAGGCGGAACTTCTGGCGCAACTGGCGCGGCTGATCGCGGCGGCGCTCGACACCGCCGGGCTGCTCGCCGCCGAGACGCGCAGCCGCGCCGAAACGGAGCAGGTTCTCGATGCAATCTCCGACGGCATCCTGGTGTTCGACCCGGCGTGGTGCGTGCGCCACGCCAACACCGCCGCCCTGCGCCTGTTGCAGCGCAGCCGCAGCGATCTGACCGGCGCACTGTTCTGGGAGCGGTTCCCGGCGCTGACCGGCAGCGAGTTCGCCGAGCGTCTGCAGGAGGCGCGGCAGCGTCGGCACGACTGCGATTTTACCGCCATCTTCCCCCCGCTCGATACCTGGTTGGAAGTACGCTGCTACCCCTTCGCGGGCGGGCTGGCGATCTATTTCCGCGATGTCACCGCCCAGCGCGAGACCGAGGAACGATTGCGCCAGTCGCAGCGGCTGGACGCGCTCGGCGAGCTCACCGGCGGGATCGCGCATGACGTGAACAATCTGCTGACCGTCGTCCTGGGCAATTTCGAGATGCTGGTGTTGAGCGCCGAGGAGCGCGGCGTGACCGGCAAGCCCGACCTGGAACTCGCCGAGGCGGGCCTGCGCGCCGGCGGCAATGCGCGCCAGCTCATGCACCGCCTGCTCGCCTTCTCCCGGCGCCAGAAATTGTCGCCGCAATTGGTCGATGTCGGCGCGCTGCTCGCCGCCCTGGAACCGCTGTTGCGCCGCTCGGTCGGCGAGGCCGTCGCGCTCGCAATCGTCGCGCCGGAGGGGCTGTGGCTCGTGCTGGCCGATCCGTCGGAGCTGGAGAACGCGCTCATCAACCTCGCCGTCAACGCCCGCGACGCCATGCCGGCCGGCGGAAAGCTCATGGTCGAGGCGGCCAACGTCGCTGTCGATCCGGTCTATGCGGCGATGGCGGGCCTGGAGCGAACCGGCGACTACGTCATGATCGCGGTCGCCGACACCGGCGCCGGCATGACGCGCGAAGTGACCGAAAAGGCGTTCGACCCGTTCTTCACCACCAAGGAGCCCGGCAAGGGGACGGGACTCGGGCTGTCGATGGTGTACGGCTTCGCCAAGCAGTCGGGCGGCTATGTCATGATCGACAGCGAGCCGGGCCACGGCACGATCGTACGACTTTATCTGCCACGCAGCGCCGCGCAACTGCCCCCTCCGCAGGAACCGGCCGAAGCGGTGCTGGGCGGCAGCGAGATCATCCTGCTGATCGAGGACAGCGACCTCGTGCGCACACATACCGAAGCCGTGCTGCGCGGCCTCGGCTATTGCGTGCTGGCGGCGCCGGACGGCAGGGAGGGCCTGCAACAACTGCAGGCGGGCGCGCGGCCCGATTTGCTGCTGACCAACATCGTGCTGCCCGGTGGTCTCTCGGGGCGGCAGGTGGCGGACGCGGCGGCCGGACTGGTGCCGGGGCTGCGCGTGCTGTTCACCTCGGGACATCCCGCCGGCGTGCCGCGCGACGGAGCACCGGTGTGGCCGGGCGTGCCACTGATCAGCAAGCCGTTCCGCCGCAGCGAACTGGCTGCGCGGGTACGGTCACAACTCGCCGCGCCGCCCTGGCAGCCGAAGCCCCGCCCTTCGCTCGCCGCCGGGTCGGAAACGCGGTAAGCGTGAAAAAAAAGCGGGAGGGAAGACCATGGCGGCGATGAGCTATGTGAGCGGGCTTGCCGAGCGGCCGCTGCTGGGCGACACCGTCGGCCAGCACCTTGACCGCACCGTGTCCCGCTGGCCGGACCGGCTGGCGCTGGTCGTGCGCCAGCAGGGCGTGCGCCTGACCTGGCGCGGGCTGGCCGCCCAGGTGGACGATTTCGCCGCCGGGTTGCTGGCACTCGGGCTGGAGCCGGGGGACCGCGTCGGCATCTGGTCGCCCAACAACGCCGAATGGGTGCTGACGCAGTTCGCCACCGCCAGGGCCGGACTGATCCTGGTCAACATCAACCCTGCCTATCGGCTGCACGAGTTGGAATATGCCCTCACCAAGGTCGGCTGCCGCGCGCTGGTGACGGCGACCGCGTTCAGGTCGAGCGACTACGCCGGCATGCTGCTCACGCTGCTGCCCGAACTGGCGCACGCCGCGCCGGGCGCGCTGGCGGCGGCGCGGGCACCGGCGCTGCGCAGCGTGATCCAGATCGGTGCGCACAGCCTGCCCGGCAGCTTCGCCTTCGCCGACGTCGCAACGCGCGGCGGCGCGGCGGAACGGGCACGCCTCGCCGAGCTTGCGCAGACGCTGCAATTCGACGACCCGATCAACATCCAGTTCACCTCGGGCACCACCGGCGCGCCGAAAGGGGCGACGCTCACCCACCACAACATCCTCAACAACGGCTATTTCACCGCCGAGGGCATGGCACTGACCGAGCAGGACCGGCTGTGCATCCCGGTGCCGCTGTATCACTGCTTCGGCATGGTCATGGGCGTGCTCGGCTGCCTGACGCACGGCGCGGCGATGGTGTTCCCCGGCGAAGGCTTCGATGCGCTCGCGGTGCTGCAGACGGTGGCGGAGGAACGCTGCACCGCGCTGTACGGCGTGCCGACCATGTTCATCGCCGAGATGGCGCATCCCGACTTCGACCGCTTCGACCTGACCTGCCTGCGCACCGGCATCATGGCCGGATCGCCCTGCCCGATCGAGGTGATGCGCCGGGCGATGGAGAAGATGCACCTGCGCGACATCACCATCGCCTACGGCATGACGGAGACCAGTCCGGTCAGCTTCCAGACCGGCCTGGATGCGCCGGTGGAACGCCGGGTGTCCACCGTCGGCCGCATCCACCAGCATCTGGAGGCCAAGGTCATCGACGGCGACGGCCGCGTCGTACCGGCGGGCGTGCCCGGCGAACTCTGCACCCGCGGCTATTCGGTGATGCTCGGCTACTGGGACGACGAGGAACGCACGCGGCAGGCGATCGACCGCGCCGGCTGGATGCACACCGGCGACCTCGCCACCATCGACGCGGAAGGCTATTGCGCCATCGTCGGCCGCATCAAGGACATGGTGATCCGCGGCGGCGAGAACGTCTATCCGCGCGAGATCGAGGAGTTCCTCTACCGCCATCCGAAGATCGCCGACGTGCAGGTGTTCGGCGTGCCGGACGCGAAGTACGGCGAGGAAATCTGCGCCTGGGTGCGGCTGCACGCCGACGTGGAGATGACCGAGGAGGAGGTGCGCGCGTTCTGCCGCGACCAGATCGCCCACTACAAGGTGCCGCGCTACGTCCGCTTCGTGCCGGAATTCCCGATGACGGTGACCGGCAAGGTGCAGAAATACCTGATGCGCGAGGCGATGGCGCAGGAGCTGGCGGGGATGACCGGGGGATAGGACGCGGCCACGTCCCGCGCATGTTCGTTGATTATTCGCAACGTTAACGGCGTGCCGGCGCGCCGCGTGCTCAGGCCGGAACGGGCGGGCCGCAGGCGGTCGATTGGGCGCGCGGCGCCGCGGCCGTGCGGCGCGGCCGGGGCCTCGGGGCGGGCGGCGAAGGCCGGGGCGCCCGGCGGGCGGTCCGGCGGGATGGGGCCGCCGCGGCGACAGGCCGCGGCGGGGTCAGGGCGGGCGGCGGCTTCACCCCCAGCGTCCGGCACAGCGGGCGCAGCAGGCGCCCCGTGCGCGGGCTCGCTTCGATCAGCGCCGCCATCGCCGGGGTGGCCAGCAGATGCTGCAACTGCGACGCCCCGGCGGCTGCCTCCGCCCCCACCAGCCGCACCAGCCAGCCGCGCCCCCGCGGCAGGCGCTGCGGCGAGCCGGAACGCTGCG
>JAJZVE010000364.1 GCA_021845835.1 Pseudomonadota bacterium
ATGCGGAAGTTGGCGGCGGCGGCGCAAGAGGAGCGCCGGCGGCAGGTGATCGGCTTGCGCCAGGGCGGGATGACCTACGGCGCGATTGCGGCGCAGGTCGGGCTGACCCAGACCGGGGTGTTTGATATCTGCAAGCGCTACGCTGAGCGGGGCGCGGCTGGGCTGAAGACGGGCCCGCGCGGGCCGGCGCCGGGACATGGCCGGTTTCTTGATGGCGGCCAGGAGGCGGAGGTCCGCGCGCTGATCCGGCGCCACATGCCCGATGAGCTGGAGCTGCCGTTTGCGCTGTGGAGCCGGGCGGCGGTGCGGGACCTGATCTGGCAGCGCTGCGGGGTGCGGCTGGCGCTGGAGCGGCTGGTGACCGAGCGGTCTGCGCGGTGACGGCCGCCGTCCCTGGAGCGCGGCCATGGTCGCGCCCCGGTCATCCATCGCAGGCTTCGCGCTCGCCTCACGGCGTGTCGTTCAGCGCCTCGACCGCCGGGATGTCGCGGCGCCAGTGGGGCGGTGCGCCTCCAGGATGCCGCGCATCGGGTCGGGCTTTCGGGTCATGGCATGCGATCGCGGTAGCCGCGGCGGCGCTTCTGGCGGGCGAGAGTCGCAAGCGCATTGAGGGCGGCGCCGGTATCCGGATGCGGCTCGAGGCGGCGCCGGCCTTCGGTCCCGATGCGGCCCCACTGGCGGACCAGCAGGACGCGGCCGAACAGATCGGGCCAGATGTCCAGGCGGTAGTAGCGGAATTCGTTGCGGTCCGGCCGGATACGAACCAGCGAGGCCGTCTCCGCGAACAGCGGCAACTGGATGGGAACCGGCCGCTTCGGGCCGGATGTGCGGCGTCTGGGCATGAGGTCCCGGGAAGTGTAGCGGCAACGGCGCTGTCAGGGCATCGGAATCGTGTCCTGGTCGGGCGGATGGACCAAGCTGTAGACGATGGGCCATAGCGTAACTGCGACGGCATGGATCCCGTGGCCGATCACCGGAATCGCCTGAACAGGTCTGGCACTCTCTATCCGGCTTACCTGTGCTGGACGGGCGGCACGACGAGCATGGCAAGGCCTTCCGGCCGGCGATCAACGACATGGCCCGGCTGACCGTGCAGACCTTACGACGGCAGCGGGAATTTTCCGACGATGTGACGATGAAGCGCCCGGCCCTGGCGCCTCACCGTGCGTCGTGGAAGGGTTGGGCGCGAAAACTGTACCGTCCCTGTGCGTTGGCCGCATGTCCGCTTTGTCATCTGGCCGGAGACCGACATGCGCCCACTCGCTGTGGCCCTTGGATTGACTCTCTGCCTGGCCGTTGCTGCCCTGGCCCAAACACCGCCCTCGGAGCAGCCCGGCGCCGAGCCGGGCAAGGCGGAAGGCCCACCGAGGGGCTGCCGGTCCAGGGCACGCCCAATGTGGTCGTGCCGGTGCCGGGCCATGTGACGGTGCGCTTCTTCCACGGCAGCGCGAAGCTGCCGAAGAATCAGCACGAGGCGGTTGCCCGGCTCGCCAATCTGTGCCGCGCAGGGAAGGGAGGGAAGGTGGTACTGGTCGCCTATCCTGATGGCGCTGGCGATTCCAGGCAGGGAATCAAGCTGGGACTGCGCCGAGCCGAGGCGGTGATGGATGAGCTGCTGGCTGATGGCAAGCACCGCCAGTTCGCCTGGCAGGTGGCCGCCGAATATACGCCCGACCAGCACAACGGCGAGGCCGGCACGGTGATCGATCGCTGCCGCTGATGGCCAGACCATCGGCCACCGCGCCGCTGGGCGGCGATGATCCTCCGGCCGGTCACATGAGGTAGGCCAGCACCCGGATCTATGTCTGATGCCTTCCAGAGCGGTCAGGAAGGCATCTCGCAGTTCTGCGCGAGCGTGACGCAGACCGAGACCTTTGCCGCCATGAATCGGGCAGCTGTGTGCCCAGCGGGTATACGCCGGTGATCGTCGCGAGCGCGACGAACGCCGACGCCCACGGTTGACGCCGCCGACAGCAGCCCTCTTTCCGAAACCTGTTCGCTCGTTCTCGCTCAACGATGGCGTGGTTGTGGATCACCGCCCTAATGATTTCCGCCGCCTGCTTTACCGTTCGGGTGATGTCGCCGTCATGGCGCGACAGTCGGATTGCCGCTCTGGCGGTTGTGGCTGCGGCTCCCGACGCAGGGAAAAACAGTGTATGCGGCATAACCAAGAGATGCCCGAGTTCGGCCCAGTGACCGCGAAGCTGTGCATTTTGGCCATCTGGGGTGACGTATTCCCTGTTCAGCCGTAGCGTTGCCTTTTCGGGGGCGACGCCGATGCAACGGCTGTGGTCGGCGGACGAACTCGCAGAGCGGTGGACGCTGTCAGCCGAAGACTTGGCGCTCCTGATCGATCTGCCCGATTCCGGCAAGCTGGGCATGGCGGCGCAGTTGGCGTGTTGGCGTCAGAGCGGTCGCTTTCCGGATGAGGAGGCCGACATCGCACCTGCTGTGGTCGGGCATCTGGCCGCACAGGCCGGCGTCACGGCCGACGTGCTCGAAGGCTATGAGTGGACCGGCCGCACGGGGCGCCGGCATCGTCGTACGATCCTCGCTCACCTTGCCGTTGCCGCCTTCGACGAGGCAGCCGAGGCGGACTTCCGACGTTGGCTCGCCAACGACCTGCTGCCGCGCGAGCCGTCGCCGGCGGTGCTGGACGGGGAAGTCGGCTCCTGGTTTGCCCGCCTGCGCGTCACCCGCCCTGGCGCGTATCGGCTTGACCGAATTCTGCGCTCGGCGAGCGCCGCGCACGACGACGCGGCACTGCAGCTTGTGGCCGACCGACTCGATGCGGCTGCACGCGGGCAGCTCGAAGCCTTGCTCGTCGATGGCGGCGAAGGCCCATCGTTCGCGCGTCTGGCCGCCGACCCAGGCCGGGCAAGCCTGGAAAGCCTGTTGGCCGAGATCGGCAAGCTCGAGGTCTTGCGCGCACTCGCGCTGCCACGCGACCTGCTGCGCGGCTTGCACGCCGATCAGGTCAAACGCTTCCGACGCCGCGCGACGGTCGAGAACGCCTGGGAGTTGCGCCGTCACCCGGAGCGCATCCGTCTGGCGCTTCTCGCCTTCTACTGCGGCCCGCGCGAAGGCGAGGTGGTGGACGGCCTGGTCGAGCTGCTGATCCAGGTCACGCACCGTATCACCGTCAAGGCTGAGCGCCGCGTGGTCGAGGAACTCGTCGAGGAGGCGCGCGAGGTGCGCGGCAAAGCCGGCATCCTGTTCCGGGTGGCCGAGGCGGCGGTCGGCCGGCCGGAAGGGGTGGTGCGCGAGGTCATCTTCCCCGTCGTCGGCGAGCAGACCTTCGAGGCGCTGGTCCGCGAGGCCCGGGTGCTCGGCACGCCGCACAGCCGGCGCGTCCACACGGCGGTGCGCGCGTCGTACGGCTCCTACTACCGTCGCATGATGCCGCGGCTGCTGGCGGCGCTGGACTTCCGCTCCAACAACGGCGCGCACCGCCCCTTGCTCGACGCCCTCGATGCAATCCGTCGCGCGGAGGGCGACGGGCGCCAGTTCTTCGGCGTCGACGAGATCGCGATCGAGGGTGTGGTGCGGCCGAAGTGGCGCGACATCGTGGTCGAGGACGCGCCGGGAGGCGGCCAGCGGGTGAACCGGATCAACTACGAAATTTGCGTGCTGCAGACGCTGCGCGACCGGCTGCGCTGCAAGGAGATCTGGGTGGCGGCCGCCAACCGCTTCCGCAACCCGGACGACGACCTGCCCGCCGACTTCGCCGAACGTCGTGCGGCTTGCTACGAGAACCTCGGCCTGCCCGCCGACGCGCTCGCATTCACGGCAACGCTGAAGGCGGAGATGGCCGAGGCGCTGGTGCAGTTCGATGCGGGGCTGCCGCGTAATGGGTCCGTCCGCCTGGACCCGCGCCGCCGGCATCCAATCATCGTCAGCCCCCTGGAGGCGCAAGCCGAGCCGCCGGGCCTGGACGCCCTCAAGGCTGAACTTGGCCGGCGCTGGCCGATGACCGGGTTGCTCGACATCCTCAAGGAGACCGATCTGCGCGTCGGCTTCACCGAGGCGTTCTCGACAGCGGCCGCGCGCGAGGCGACGGACCGCGACGAGGTCCGTCGCCGGCTGCTGCTGTGCCTCTACGGCCTGGGAACCAACGCCGGGCTGAAGCGCCTCGCGGTCGGCCGGCACGGGTTCAGCTACAAGGAGCTGCTGCATACGCGCCGGCGTTATATCGACACCGACGCGTTGCGCGACGCGACCCGGCGCGTGGTCAACGCCACCCTCGCCGTGCGGCATCCGCGCGTCTGGGGCGAGGGCACGACCGCCTGCGCGTCGGACAGCAAGCAGTTCGGCGCGTTCGACCAGAACCTGATGACCGAGTGGCATGTCCGCTACGGCGGTCGCGGCGTGATGATCTACTGGCATGTCGAGCGCGGCTCGGTCTGCATCCATTCTCGGCTGCGGCGCTGCTCATCCTCCGAAGTCGCGGCCATGATCGAGGGCGTGCTGCGCCACGACACCGAGATGGAGATCGAGCGCCAGTACGTCGACAGCCACGGGCAATCGGAGGTGGCATTCGCCTTCTGCCGCCTGCTCGGCTTCCAGCTCCTGCCGCGGCTGAAGGCGATCGCGGCACAGCGGCTTTATCTGCCGGAGGCTGGAAGGGCCGCGTCATATCCGAACCTGGCCTGCATTTTGGCGCGACCGATCGACTGGGCGCTGATCGAGCAACAATACGACGAGATGGTCCGCTACACGACGGCGATGGCCGAGCGCACCGCCGATCCGGAGACAATCCTGCGGCGCTTCACGCGCGGCAACGTCCAGCACCCGACCTACAAGGCGCTTGCCGAACTGGGCAAGGCGGCAAAAACCTTGTTTTTGTGCCGCTATCTTCACTCTGAGGCGCTCAGGCGCGAGATCCACGAGGGGCTGAACGTGGTCGAAACCTGGAATTCGGCCAACGGGTTCATCTTCTTCGGCAAAGGCGGCGAGATCGCCAGCAACCGGCTCGACGACCAGGAGGTGTCGGTCCACGCGCTGCACCTGCTGCAGTCCTGCCTGGTGTACGTGAACACGCTGATGCTGCAGCGGGTGCTTGCCGAGCCCGTGTGGATGGCGCGCATGACGCCGGCGGACTCGCGCGGGCTGACGCCGCTGGTCTGGAGCCACGTCAGCCCGTACGGCGTGTTCGACCTGGACATGGAGCAGCGGCTCGACCTGGATGTCCTGACCGAAGCCTGACGGCCCGACTTTTGACGAAAGGTGCGTTCTGTCTAATGTGTGCTGAGCCTGGACCGGCGTCAGCAAGGGATTGGGAGCATGCTGCGACAGCGGGCCGAGCGGCAAAATGTCAAAAGTGGGACGGCGCGCGCCGCCGACGGCCACGAGCGGGCGAAAGACTTCCTCTCCCAGGCCGAGATCGAGGCCCTACTCACGGCCGCCAAGGCCGGCCGGCACGGCGTGCGCGACCACCTGATCGTGCTCATGACCTACCG
>JAJZVE010000365.1 GCA_021845835.1 Pseudomonadota bacterium
GGCCAGTTCGACCGCGACCCGCATCCCGATCCCGAAGGCCGAGGTCGGCAGGCCGCCGACACGCGATGGCTCCCGCGGCCCGTCCGGAGACTCCAGCCCCCGACGCTGCCGGGCCGTCCGCAAGCGTGCCTCGAAGGACTCGCCTCCGTTGCTGCCTGGGCCACCCTTGGTATCGCTCATGCGTGCGTCCTTTCAGCAAGTCGCCCTGCCGGAAGGCGGCCGGTTGCTACCGTCGGGTTGCCGTTCTGTCAATAACCGCTGAGGTGGCGGTCATCCCCCGCCGATGCCGCGCACCACGCGCCCGCTGCCGCCGCAGGTGGGACATGCGGCGCCGTCGCGCCGGCCGCTGCCGTGGCAATCGGGGCAGACATCCTCGCCGGTGCCCGGCGTGCCGGGCGCGGCCTCGTCACCCGGATGGCGCGGCTGCTGCCGCGTGCGGTCATCGCTGCCCATTGCGTCCTCCCGTGTCCGTCGCGGCGGCAACGCGGGCGCGGGGCGCCGTGTTCCGGGCAAAAGAAAGCCCTTCCCCCGTGCGGGGGAAGGGCCTGCCGTTGCCGGCGGAGGCAGCCGGTCAGCTGTTGCTGTTGCGGTTGCCGGTGAGCTGCAGCAGCAGCATGAACAGGTTGATGAAGTTCAGCAGCAGGCCGAGCGCGTCATACACGCTGCGCCGCGCCGCCACCTCGCCGCCATAGGCGTAGGAATACTGGATGTAGTCCGCCTTGATCCGCTGCGTGTCGTAGGCGGTCAGGCCGACGAACACCAGCACGCCGATGATGCTGATGGCGAACTGCAGCCCGGCGCTGCCGATGAAGATATTGACCAGGCCGGCGATGATGATGCCGATCAGCCCCATCATCAGGAAGCTGCCGAAGCGCGTCAGGTCGCTGCGGGTGGTGTAGCCCCACAGGCTCATGGCGCCGAACGTGGCCGCGGTGATGAAGAACACGCGGACGATGCTTTCCTGGGTGTAGATCAGGAAGATGTTGGTCAGGCTGGCGCCCATCGCCACGCAGAACAGCCAGAACAGCGTCTGCACGGTGCGCGTGGCCAGCTTGTTGACGCCGAAGCTCATCACCAGCACGAAGCCGAGCGGCGCGATCATCGCCAGCCACGCCAGCGGCCCGGCGGTGTGGCGCAGGCCGTACGGGGTCTCGACCAGCGGGTAGAACAGGTTGATCAGGCTGGTATTGGCAATGAGATAGGCGGTGATGCCGGTCAGCAGCAGGCCGGAGGTCATCCAGTTGTAGACGCGCAGCATATAGGCGCGCAGACCCGCGTCCAGGACCGCTTCGGTCTGCGCCGTACGGGCGCCGGAGTAGGTCCGATAGTCGGGACTGATAGCCATGGTGGTACTTTCCCCTCTCGGGCGATGTGCCCTGTGTGGTAACATTTTGGGCGGCGGCGGCGCCCGATCAAGCGAAATCGGCGTAATGACGACCGCTTCCGCTCCGTTCGCGGGCACTCATCTTCCGCAAAAGCGCCCTGTTCGGGCGAGTTCCTTGTCTATGATGCTCCCTCACTCATTGCGCAGCAACGGCGCCGCCTTCGCCCGCAACGCGGCGGCGGTGCCGGCGTAGCCGATGGCCAGCATCAGCGCCAGCGACCCCGCGACCGTCAGCAGCAGCCGCCCCGGCAGGAACACCCAGGGGCCATGCGCCACGAAGCGCATCACGCCCCAGCTTGCCAGCGTGCCGACCAGCGCCGCCAGCACGCCGGCGGCAAGGCCGATCAGCCCGAACTCGGTCAGCCATGCCGCGCGGATCTGGGCGCGGCTCGCCCCTAAACTCTTCAGGATCACGGCTTCCCGCACCCGCCGCCGCTGCCCGGCGGCGACCGCGCCGGCCAGCACGAGCGCGCCCGCCGCCAGCGCCACCGCCCCGGTCGCGCTCAGCGCCGCCCCCACCTGCCCCAGCAGGTCGGCGACCGCGCGCAGCACGTCGGCAACCCGGATGGCCGAGACATTGGGGAACGCATCCGTCACCGCGTTGAGCAGGCGCGCCTGCACCTGAGGCACCGCGCGCACGGTCGCGATATGGCTGTGCGGCGCATGCTCCAGCATGCCGGGGCTGGCGACCAGGGTGAAGTTCAGCGCCATGGTCCGCCACGCGATGTCGCGCAGGCTGGCGACCCGGAAGTCGATGTCGCGGCCGAGCACGTTGAGCCGGATCGTGTCGCCGACATGCACGCCCCAGCCGCGCGCCAGCCCGGCATCGAAGGACACCAGCGGCGGGCCGCGATAATCCGCCGGCCACCACGCGCCCGCCACCAGACGCGTGCCCTTCGGCATGGCGGCGGCATAGGTCAGGCCGCGATCGCCGCGCAGCGCCCAGGCGGTATCGGGCGTCGCATGCACCCGATCGGCCGGCACGCCGTTCACCGCAACCACGCGGGCGCGCAGGCTGGGCACTTCCTGAAGGTCCGACACGCCCGGCGTCGCCGCGATCAGGCGGCGGAAGGCGGGCATCTGGTCGTTCTGCAGGTCGATGAAGAAGAAGCTGGGCGCCGCCCTGGGCAGTTGCTCGGCCACCTCGCGCTGCAGGTTGCCCTGCACCAGCGTGACCGCGGCGAGCGTCGCCAGTCCCAGCCCGACCGACACCAGCATCAGCGGCGTCGCCGCCCCCGGCCGGTGCAGATTGGCAAGCCCGAGTCGCGCCCAGGCCCGGCGCGGCGCCGGCAGCCGGGCCACGAGCGCGGTCAGCGCCGCGCCGCCGAGCCGGAACAGCAGCAGCGTCGCCGCCGCCGCGCCGCAGAAGCCAAGCGCGAAGCCGCGATCGGCCGAGGACGCCACCACCAGCGCCACCAGCGCCGCCGCCAGCACCGCCTCGGCGGCAATCAGCGCGCGCGGCGGCCGGGCGCGGGCGGGCAGCAGCGCGTCGCGGAACAGCGCCGCGCCCGGGATGCGCAGCGCGCGCGCCAGCGGCCACAGCGCGAAGCTGGCGGCGGTGAGCAGCCCGGCCCCGGCCGCCAGCGCCAGCGGCCCGGGAAACACGCCGAGTCGCGGCGCCGCCGGCAGCAAGGGGGTCAGCAGCGGCGCTGCGGCCAGCGGCAGCACCACGCCCGCCACCAGCCCGGCCAGCACGCCCAGCGCCGCCAGCGCCATCACCTGGACCAGGCAGACCAGGAACACGAGGCGCGGCGGCGCGCCGAGGCAGCGCAGCGTGGCGATGCTGCGCTCCCGCGCCGTGAGCCAGGCCCGCACGCCGTTGGCGACGCCGATGCCGCCGACCAGCAGCGCGGTCAGCCCGACCAGCGACATGAACAGCCCGGTCTGCGAAATGAAGCGCCGCACCCCCGGCGCCGCGTCGCCGGGGTCGCGCAGCCGCCAGCCGGTATCCGGGAAGGCCGCGCGCAGGGCGCGCGTGACCTGCGCGGCCGACTCGCCCGGCGGCAGCACCACGCGCAGCCGGTGGACCAGGATCGACCCCGGCTGCACCAGCTTCGTCGCCGGCAGCGAGGCGAGCGCGATCAGCACGCGCGGGCCGAAGATGGAGGGGGTCGCCACCCGGTCCGGCTCCGTGGTCAGCGCGCCGCGCAGGGTCAGCGTCGCCTCGCCCAGCCGCACGCGGGCGCCCGGCGCGAGGCCGAGCCGTTGCAGCACCAGCGGCTCCGCCGCCGCGCCGCCATCGGCCAGCGCCTGCCGCACCGTCTGCCGCGGGTCGAAGGCGGCGGCGCCGACCAGCGGCCAGGCGCCGTCCACCGCCTTCACCTCCACCAGCATGCGCGCGCCGGACGGGGCGACCAGCATCGAGCGCAGGGTGACGACATCGGAAAGGCGCGCCCCGCGCGCCCGCAGCCAGTCGCGCAGCGCGTCCGGCAAGGGCTGCGCGCCGCCGTCCACCTCCAGGTCGCCGCCGAGGATGCGCCGCCCGTCCGCGGCCAGCCCGCGCTCCACGCCGGCGCGCAGCGTGCCGACCGCGGCGATGGCGGCGACGCCGAGGGCGAGGCAGGCCAGCACGATGCGCAGGCCCCGCACGCCGCCGCGCACCTCCCGCCGCGCGAGGCGGAGCGCGAGCAGGATCACGCGACCCGCCCGTCTGCGATGGCACCGTCTGCGTTGGCACCGTCGGCGATGGCACCGTCGGCGATGGTACCGTCGGCGATGGCGACAATGCGCGAGCAGCGCGCGGCCAGCGCCGGGTCATGGGTGATCAGCAGCAGCGTCGCCCCCGCCTCCGCCCGCAACGCGAACAGCAGGTCCATCACCGCCTCGCCGGTGGCGCGGTCGAGGTTGCCGGTCGGCTCGTCGGCCAGCAGCAGCGTCGGGCGCGGCGCCAGCGCGCGGGCCAGCGCGACGCGCTGCTGCTCGCCGCCCGAGAGCTGGCCCGGCAGATGGGACAGGCGGGCGCCGAGGCCGACCGCGCGCAAACTGGCCTCGGCAATCCGCATCGCGTCGCGCCGCCCGGCCAGTTCCAGCGGCACCGCCACGTTCTCCAGCGCGGTCATGGTCGGGATCAGGTGGAAGGCCTGGAACACGATGCCGACATGCTCGCGCCGCAGCCGCGCCAGCGCGTCCTCGCCCAGCCCGGTCAACTCCTGCCCGGCGACGTGCACGCTGCCGCCGCTCGCGCGTTCCAGGCCGGCGAGCACCATCAACAGGCTGGTCTTGCCGGAACCGGAGGGGCCGACCAGCCCGACCGCCTCGCCGGGGTCGATGTCGAGGTCGATGCCGCGCAGGATGTTGACCGGCCCGGCCGCGGCGGGCACGGTCAGCGTGAGGCCGCGGATGCGCACCAGCGCATCCCCCGCCCCGCGCAGGGCGGAGGCGGCCGGAGGAGTGGCGATGAGGTCCATGACAGCGCGATATGGACGCCTGCCCCGATGGCGGGAAGCGGCGCTGGTGCTGATTTGCCTGATTTTCACGGTGGCGGCGGGCGCGGCCCCGGCGCCGAAGCGGCTGCTGATCCTGGGCGACAGTCTGTCCGCCGGCTACGGCCTGCCGCATGCGGACGGGTTCGAGGCGCAACTGGCGAAGGCTCTCGCGGCGCACGGGCTGCACCCGGTGATCCTGGACGGCGCCGTCTCGGGCGACACCACGGCCGGCGGGCGGGCGCGGCTGGACTGGGCGCTGGGCGACGGCGCGGACGCCGCGATCGTGGAACTCGGCGGCAACGACGGGCTGCGCGGCATCGATCCGCGCGACACCGAGGCGAACCTGTCCGCCATCCTGGACGAGCTGGCCAGGCGGCACATTCCCGTGCTGCTGACCGGCATGTATGCGCCGCCCAACCTGGGCGCGGACTATGAGAAGGCGTTCCGCGCCGTGTTCGACCGCCTGGGGAAGCGGCCCGGCGTGATCTACGACCCGTTCTTCCTGCAGGGCGTGGCGCTCGACCCGGCGCTGCACCAGGCGGACGGCCTCCATCCCAACGCCGCGGGCGTGCGGCGCATCGTCGCGCGGCTGCTGCCCAAGGTGGAGAAACTGCTGGCGGAGGTGCCCG
>JAJZVE010000366.1 GCA_021845835.1 Pseudomonadota bacterium
GTCAACGTCACGCAGCGGATGGCGGCGCTGCATCATCTCGACGTGCCGTGGCTGCCGAGCCAGATCGAGCAGCGTGAGGGCCGCATCGAGCGGCAGGGCAATCAGCACGGCGAGATCGATATCTACGCCTACGCCACGCTCGGCTCGATGGACGCCACGATGTGGCAGAACAACGAGCGCAAGGCGCGGTTCATCGAGGCGGCGCTGTCCGGCGACCGCACGATCCGCCGCATCGAGGATGCCGGCAGCCAGGCCAACCAGTTCGCGATGGCCAAGGCGATCGCGTCGGGCGACAGCCGGCTGATGCGCAAGGCGGGGCTGGAGAGCGAGATCGCGCGGCTGCAACGCCAGCGCGCGGCGCATGTGGACGACCAGCACGCCGTGCGGCGGCAGATCCGCGACGCAGGGCTCGACCAAGCGAACGCCGAGGGCCGGATCAGCGCGATCACCGCCGACCTGGCCCGGCGGCAACCGACCCGCGGCGATCAGTTCACCATCGACATCGAGGGCCGGACGATCACGCAGCGCAAGGCGGCAGGCGCCGCGCTGCTGACGAAGATCCGCCTTGCGCTGCGGGAACGCACCGGGCGCAGCTGGACGGTCGGGCGCTTCGGCGGCTTCGACCTGACCTGCACCCTCCGCGCCGGCCGGCATGACCTCCGGCCGGAGCCGCTCCTTCTGGTGGAACGGACGAACTTCGCGCAGCCGATCGCCATCGATGGCGAGACGACCGCGGTCGGGATCATCGCCCGGCTCGAGCACGCCCTCGACCGGCTGGAGACCGAACTCGGGGAGCAGCGGCGCCGCGTCACCGACGCGAAGGCCCGGCTGGCCGGTTACGCGCCGCGCCTGGGCGAGGCGTTCCCCTTGCAGGGCGAGCTGGACGCCAAGCTGGCGCAGCTCGCCGAGATCGAGGCCGACCTCGCCAGCACCGAGGGGATCATCGACGACACTGTTCCAGAGGGACTGCGGGCAGCGGCCTGACACCCCCCTGCCCTGCCCGTTCTTCCGACACCTTCGCGCCAGGTCGGGCGCACCCGCCGCGCGACAAGCCGCATGGCTGACAACATCTACGAATGTCTATTCCAGGGTACGCTTAGGTGGCGCGAACTCGTGTGCACGCTACGAAATCCTACAGCATACATCAGAAATTAGGGGTCCGAGAGCGATTATGAAGTACTAAGAATGCATCAGTTGTCGGAGAATCCTATTGTAATCCTACACTTGGAGTAGCTATGTTTGCGGTGAAGGAGCACGCTGCCATGCGCAAACCGATCATTCCGTCAGTCGTAAGAATTCTTCGAAAACGTCTAGAACTGAGCCAGAAGGAACTGGCCAAACGGGTAGGTATTTCGAAGGATACGCTTTCCCGTCTCGAACTGGGAAAGCTGTCCGGCACCGCCGAACGGACACAGACCGCGCTCGCCCGGGCGCTTTATGTCGTCCCGGCCGTTCTAACCGGCGATGAAGAGATTCCGCGGGTCGCAGCCTCAGCGAGCGAGCCGAAATGGGATGCCCCCCGCGATCAGTGGAACATCCGTGTCGATAGCGCGGTCCGCAACGCTTTTGCACTGACCGCGCTGCGCTACCGGATACCTGTCACGCGAATCATTGAAGTGGCGCCCTATTTGTTCGTAGCTGCGGCCGAGCGGAGCCTAGAACGGCGGCGCACAAGGTTGAAGGCCGTCGAAGAGGCGTTGAACCGGGCCGATGCCGCAGCGGAGGCCTTCCCGCATCTGCCCCGAACAATCGCGAGCAGTCCGCAGGCAGCGGACGCAATCCATGCCGAGGAAGAGTCGATCGCCAATCGCGATCTTCTGGCCGAGCAGATCAGTGACGATCTGTTCGTGCTCGATAGCCCCGTCAGGTACGAGTACGATGCTGACGAACACAATCCGTTCGTCGTCAGCCTGCAGGAAGAAGCGCCGGATCCTGAACTCGCCGCGATCACGCGGTTTTCGAGGGCCGATACCGAGAGCGAGGTCTGTCCTGCCGAGGCGATGAAGCTCGCCGATGACAACGCCGATCTGGCGACCGGCATCCTTCACGGCTGGGCGCCCCTGCATGAGATGCCACGGGAGCTGCTCAGCAAGGATGCCGTTGAAGGACGGCTCGCGTGGCTGCGCGCGAAAGCCTCCGAGCACGAAGACGCCATAGCCGCCATGCCAGAGCTCATGAATTTGCTTTGATGCAGTCTGAACGGGGGAACACGCCCATGGCCATGTCCCGGTTAACCCGCCATGCAATCCAGCGCATGGGTCAACGCGGTTTTCAGGAAGATGATCTCGAGCTGATCCGGTTGATCGGCACAGAGGTCGAAGACGGCTTTATCGTGCTGAACCGCGACTGCCTGGCGGCGGAGCATGAGCTAAAACGGTTGCAGGAGCGCATCCGTCGCCTCGGTGGCAAGCGTCTCGTGGTTGCCGATGGGCATGTGATCACCGCCTATCACGCCGGCAAGGCAACCGAAAGGCGTCTGGTCAGGCAATCCGGCGACCGCGAGTTCGTGGCCTACGCGGTGCCGCAATGAGGCAGCGGAGGTGGCAACGCAAAGATGGTCCCCGAACCGGCCACTGTCGCGCTTCTCGGCCCAGGTCTTCTGACCATGTTGGTGGTCCGCCACGCGGGCATTGCCGGTCCAGCTTAGCGGACGATTTTGAACAAATCGTGTGGCGACCCCAAG
Organism: Pseudomonadota bacterium; assembly: GCA_021845835.1. Next base: position 2,684 of record JAJZVE010000366.1, read on the forward strand.
ATGAGGAGAAGCAAATGATCAACGAAAGGATGGAGGGGACGAGAGCCAAGAAACGGCTGCCGCATCGCCGACCCCCGCCGCAAGGGACCGGCCTTCGGCCTCGCGCTGCGCGCGCCCTTGCCCCGTCGGTCCGGGATGCGCCGCGCGGGAGGGGTCTTCCCGAAACACAGGGAGGATGAACCCCACCCAGAGGAGCCGATCATGGCCGAGCTACGCAGCGTCGATCCCCGTACCCTTCACGTCAGCCGGAACAATCCCCGCCGCACGCCGGTGCCGCCGGCGATGGACGAACAGCTTGTCGCCTCGATCAGGGCGGTCGGCATCATCCAGCCGCCGTGCGTCATCGCGAAGGACGGCGGGCTGGAGATCGCCGTCGGCAACCGCCGGGTGAAGGCCGCAATCACGGCCGGATTGGAGGCGATCGACGTGCTGGTGTGCACCGCCGGCGAGGCCGCCGATGCGATGCGCGCGGTTGCCGAGAACCTGATCCGCGCCTCGATGTCGAGCATCGATATCTGGCGCGCGATCGAGCGGCTCGAAGCCCAGAGCTGGAACGAGCAGGCCATCGGTGACGCGCTCGCCTTGCCGGTGCGCACCGTCCGCCGCCTGAAGCTGCTGGCGGAGCTGCATCCGCCAATGCTCGACGTGATGGCGCTCGGCAGCATGCCGAATGAGGAACAGCTGCGCACGATCGCCGCCGCGGCGCGCGAGGAACAGGCCCAGGTGTGGAAGAGGCACAAGCCGAAGAAAGGCCAGGCCGAGGTCGCCTGGTATGAGGTCGCCCGCGCGCTAGCCAAGCGCCGCATGCCGGCCTCGGCTGCCAAGTTCGGCGACGATCTGGCGAAGGCGTACGGCATCGTCTGGGAGGACGACCTGTTCGCCCCGCCGGGCGAGGACAGCCGCACCACCACCAACGTCGAAGGCTTCTTCGCCGCCCAGCAGGAGTGGCTGCAGAACAACCTGCCGGAGCGTGGCACGCTCCTGCCGGTGAACGATTACGGCCAAGGCCAACTGCCGAAGAAGGCCGAGCGCGTCTACAGCAAGCCCGGCAAGACCGATCTGGTCGGGCACTACATCGACGTGCGTACGGGCGCGGTGGAAACCGTCGCCTATCGGCTGCCGGAGCCGAAGAAGGCAGGCAAGCCCGCGGATGGCACAAGGAGCACGCCTGGGGACACGGCCGGTGCGCCGGCCGATGGAGACGACACGCCGAGCGTGCGGGCCCGGCCCGACGTGACGCAGAAAGGCGTCGCCATGATCGGCGACCTGCGAACCGAAGCCTTGCATCAGGCGCTCGCGGACATGCCGATCGAGGACGATACTCTGCTTGGCCTGCTGGTCCTCGCCTTCGGCGGCGACAACGTGACCGTGGATAGCGGCAGCGGCCTGAGCGGTGACGACCGCCGGGCGGTCTGCGGCGGGATCGTCGAAGGCGGCGTGCTGACGGCCGATCTCGACCTGCTGCGCCAAGCCGCGCGCCGGATGCTGATCGGCGTGCTGTCGTGCCGGGAGAACCGCTCGCAGAGCGGGGCTTTCGCCCGGATCGCCGGCGAGGCGATCGGCGCCTCGCAGCGGCTGCCGAACATGGCGACCGAGGAGTTCCTGTCGTGCCTGTCGCGTGGCGCGCTGGAGACCGCCGCCAGGACGGAGGGCGTGCGTGTCGAACCCCGCGCCAAGGACACGCGGGATCGCATGATCACGCGCTTCAAGGACGGCACCTTCATCTATCCGGGCGCCCTGTTCCGGCTGACCCCGGAGGAGCTGGCAGCGGCGGCGGAGCGCCGGCACGGGCGCTCCGCCGCCGGCTGGGTCGGTCCAGCGACGGGCGAAGGCGGCGGAGACGACGATGCCGAGCCGGAGGTTGGCGACGAAGACGGCGCCGGTTTCGAGCGCGAGGCCGCCTGACCCCGCAGCAGCGCCTGCCCCGGCCCTGGCGCTGGGGCAGGTGCGCTTTCTCCCGAGGACACCATCATGACCCAGCCTTCTCCCGATGGCGGCGCCCTGTCGCCGCCATCGACGCTCAGCCGGCAGGCGCCGACCCGACCGTCGTCCGCGCGCCCGGCTTCGCCGCACGCGTTCAATGGCCAGATGCTGCTGACCCTGCAGATCGCCTTCCGCCGCGGGCGTCTGGCCGCACTTGAGGCCGAGATGACCGCCGCCTGCGAGGCGGCGGCCCTGGGTGCGGGCTCGCCGACGCGCGCGACTTGCGACCGCGAACGCTGGAACCGAACGACCTGGCATCGCTACCTCGCCGCGGCCATGCGGCTGGAGGCGACCTACGGCCCGCGCCTACGCCGCCTGCGCCGGGAAATCGGTCAGCTCGAACGGCTGAAGACACTGCTGACGGCCGCCTGACCGGCTCCAGGCCGTCCTGCCCTGCCCGTGCCGCGCGCAGCGGAAAGCACCCGCGGACGCCCGGGTCCCGCAGGCCCACGGGCCATCGACGGACATCAAGGCCGGCGAGGCGCTCTGGTCCTGCGCCGGCACTGACGGGTCGGCGCGGCCGTGGCGATCCGTGCGCGCCCACCCGCCCGCCATCCGGTGCGGCGCCAACAGAGCGGACAGGCGGAGCACAGCGATCCAGGGATGCCCCGCGGCAGATCTGCAAGCCTGCCTTCTGCCCATCCCACCAACCTCAGCGAACGGAGGTTCCCCGATCGCGCCGGCGGCCGTCGAACGTGTGGCAGCCAAAGTGAAGCGGTGCGGTATCGGCGGCATGACGCCGGGCAGGCAACCAGCCCATCGGTGCGA
>JAJZVE010000367.1 GCA_021845835.1 Pseudomonadota bacterium
CCGGCCGGACCGCGCCTCGTCTGCCTCGACCGCGCTCTGACACGCCTGCGGGGCCTCCACGTCGGCCGCCACGCTTGCCGCCGCGCCGCCCAGCGCGCGCAGCCGCGCCTCCGCCGCCGCGTTCTTGGCGGCGTTGCGGCCGACCACCATCACCGCTGCGCCGGCCCCGGCCAGCCCCTCCGCCATGCCGAGGCCGATGCCACCGTTGCCGCCCGTGACCACCGCCACACGGCCGCTCAGATCGAACAATCCTGTTGCCACTGTCGCCCATCCCGCTGCGTTGCGGCCGCCACGATAGCGGCGCCCGCCCCGCGCGGCATCCCGGTGCCGGCGGCTACTGTCCGCCGATCCCGCCGGCGCCGGTCGTCGCCTGCGCGGCCACCGCCTCGCGCGACCTGACCGGCTGCCCGGCGAAGGTCTGGAAGGCGCAGTTGCAATACGGCGACGCCACCGGCGCATCCACGCCCACCGGAACACCCAGGATGGAGAAGAACGGCCGTGCCGTCGCCTGCGTCGTCCGCTGCTCCATCGCCGGGCTGGACGGGGTCGCCGGCTGGGCCGTAGCAACGATCGGCATGGCGAGCAGGAACGCCCCGATCACGGTCCACTTCACAATGCGCTGCATTGGTCCGCTCCGCTATCTGCCGGAACGGATATTGTCACGCGCGGGCCGTCCTGAAAGGCGCATCAGGCTTGAAAGAAATGTCACCGCCCGGCCGGACCGGCCGGGGGCGTCGCGTCAGAGGTGCCACATCGCCATCAGGAAGCCGAAATTGGCCTGCCGCCCCAGCGGATAGTTCGCCGCCACCACCGCGCCGCCGAAGCTGTGGCCGACATAGCCGCTGAGCGTCAGATGGCGGTTCACCGTCCAGCTGCCGAACGTCTCCAGCAGGGTCGCGAGGTCGCTTTGGCCGTAGCTCGGGCGCGGCTGGTAGCCGAACAGCGTGTCGTTCCATGCGCCGCCGCCGGCGTACCAGAGGTCGTGGCTGGAATTGAGCGACAGCGCGTGCAGATCGACGCGCCATTGCACGTTGGGCGCCGGCTGCGTCACCAGCTCGATCATCGCGTCGTTGATGTTCTGCAGGTCGTAGAAGGCGAAATTCGCGACGTACCAAGTGGTCGGCAGCACCTCGAAGAAGGTGCCGTGGGTCGAGTTGTTGGGGTTGCGGTCGCCGGAGCCGACGCTGTAGCCGACGCGCAGCCACGGCTGCCACGGCAGCGAGGTCCAGTGATAGCCGGCTTCGGCGTTGTAGGCATAGGCGCGCTGCGCCAGTGTGCCCCAGGCGCCGAACTGGTAGGCGCCCCACAGCAGCACGTCGAACGAACCGGGGCCGGCCCTGAATTCCTTCACGTAGTCGCCGCCGACGGTGGTGATGCGCACCGCGCCGCCGTTGCGCGTGCGCTGCGTCAGCGTCTGGTTGTCGGGCAGCAGCAGGTCGCGGGTGTCGTCGTACTGGATCACGAACAGCCGGCCCAGCGCATCCTCCCCGAACGGCCCGGGCAGCCCGCCCGGCCCGGCGTTGAACGACAGATAGCCGAGATCGATGCCGTTGATCTCGTCGTTGCCGTTGAGCATATAGGCGCCCTGGGTCGGGATGCCGTAGAGCGCCGTGACGTTGCGCTGGTTGTCGCCGTAGCTGGCCTTGACGCCGTCGAGCGAGCGACCGCCCACCAGCACGTAGCGCGAGCCGATCAGCCGCTGCTGGATGCGATTCTCCACCAGCCACAGCAGATCGGGATCGTTCGGTAAAATCTCGGTGCCGTCGTTGAACTCATAGCGCCCGCCGACCAGGCCGAAGCCGTTGAACCTGGCCGGATCGAGCGCGACATACGCCTGCTTGAGGAATACCGCGGCGCCGTCGCGCTGGTGGTTGGCGGCAAAGTACCCCGCCCCCAGCCCGTTCTGCCCCTGCGGATAGGGCGAGACGGCGTTGCCGGGCAGGTTGAGCAGGCCGGTGCCGATCCCCTGCGCATAGAACGTGATGCCGTTGTCGAAGCGATAGCCGAGACCGAGGCGGACCACGTCCTGGTTGAACCAGTACGAATTCTGCGCCACCTGCCCATGCGACGGGGTCGGCGTGTACCATTGTTCCGCCGGGAACATCGTCAGGCCGTCGCCGGTGATGAAGACCGAGCCCGGCCCCAGTTCGCCGAGCGAGACCGGCGTTTCGTTGCCGTAGGCCGCCGGCGCCAGCGCAAGGCACGCCGCCGCGCCCGCTGCGGCCAGCCAGCGGCGCCGGCGTGCCATTGGCACCCGACTGGCCCGCGTCCCAGGCGCACGCCCCCCACATGGCGCGCGTGATGCCGCGTCTGCCGCCCGCCGCCCCGGCTCCATGCCGCCCCCCCTTCGTTGCCGCGCGCTGCGGCCGGAGGGCAGCCGGACACTTCCCGAGCGCGCCAATCACGGTGCCCGAGACCGACGCGCCTTCGACCGTCAACCGAAGGCCGCAACATCAATTTAATGTTAGACGAATTTCATTGATCTGGATCAACCGCCGGCACGCCGCCGTCAGTCGCCGGCGACGAACCGTTCCAGCCAATGGATGTCGTAGTCGCCCGCCCGGAAGCGCGGTTCGGCGACGATGCGCTGGTGCAGCGGCAGCGTGGTCTTGATGCCGACCACGGCGAACTCGGCGAGACTGCGCTCCAGCCGCGCGATCGCCTGCGCGCGCGTCGGTGCGTGCACGATCAGCTTCGCCACCATGCTGTCGTAGAACGGCGGCACCCTGTAGCCGGCATACAGGGCCGAATCGACGCGCACCCCAAGCCCGCCCGGCGCGTGAAAGGCGGTCACCAGCCCCGGCGTCGGCACGAACGTCTCCGGATCCTCGGCGGTGATGCGGCATTCGATGGCGTGGCCGAAGAAGCTGATGTCCTCCTGGCGATAGCCGAGTTCCTCGCCGGCCGCGAGGCGGATCTGCTCGCGCACCAGATCGACGCCGCACACCATCTCCGTCACCGGATGCTCGACCTGCAGGCGCGTGTTCATCTCGATGAAGGCAAACTGCCCGTCCTGGTAGAGAAACTCCAGCGTCCCCGCGTTGCGGTAGCCGAGCCGGCCGAGCGCCTCCGTCACCGTGGCGCCGAGCCGGGTCCGCTGCCCGGCGGTGAGCGCGGGCGATCCCGCCTCCTCCAGCAGCTTCTGATGACGGCGCTGCAGGCTGCAGTCGCGCTCGCCGAAATGCACCACCTTGCCGGCGGCATCGGCCAGCACCTGCAATTCGATGTGGCGCGGCCGGTCGAGATACTTCTCGACATAGACCGCCTCGTTGCCGAACGCCGCGCGCGCCTCGGCGCGGGCGACGCGCCACGCCTCCTCCAGCCCGTCGGCGTCGGCGGCGACTTTCATCCCCCGTCCGCCGCCGCCGGCCGCCGCCTTGATCAGCACCGGATAGCCGATGCGCGCCGCGACCCGCCGCGCCTCCTCGACGCTGCCCGTCTCGCCGTCGGAGCCGGGGACCAGCGGCACGCCGAGCGTGGCCATCGCCGCCTTGGCCGCGATCTTGTCGCCCATCATGCGGATATGCGCCGACGACGGACCGATGAAGGTCAGGCCGTGCGCCTCCACCATCTCGGCGAACTCGGCGTTCTCGGACAGGAAGCCGTAGCCGGGATGGATCGCGTCGGCACCGGTGATGGTGGCGGCGGAGAGGATGGCGGCGACGTTGAGGTAGCTGTCGCGCGCCGGCGGCGGGCCGATGCAGACGCTCTCGTCGGCGAGACGGACATGCATCGCCTCGCCGTCGGCGGTGGAATGCACCGCGACGGTCGGGATGCCCATCTCGCGGCACGCACGCTGGATGCGCAGCGCGATCTCACCACGGTTGGCGATCAGCACTTTCTGGAACAGGGCGGCCACGGCGCCGCTACTCCAGGATCAGCAGCGGCTCGCCGTACTCCACCGGCGCGCCCGAGGCTACCAGGATGCGCGCCACGGTGCCCGCCTTCGGGGCCTTGATCTGGTTGAAAGTCTTCATCGCCTCGATCAGCAGCAGCGTCTGTCCGGCGGCGACCGTCTGGCCCGGCGTGATGTAGGGCGTCGCCCCCGGTTCCGGCGCCAGATAGGCGATGCCGACCATGGGGCTGAGTACCGCGCCCGGATGCCGTGCCAGGTCCTCCGCCGGCGCCGGCACGACGGCGGCGGCCGTGGCGACCGGCGCGGCCACCTGGGACAGGGCGGCCGGCGCGGCGGCCACGGTCGTCACCTGGGCCGGCGCGCGTACGACGCGGATGCGGCCGTCCTTGCCCTCGATCTCGATTTCGGTGAGGCCGGTGTCGGCAAGGATGGTGGCGAGCACGCGGACCGCGGCGGGATCGAACGGGGCCGCCATCACGAGCCTCCCTCCAGGATGTTCGCCAGCGCCGACAACGCCAGCGCATAGCCGTGGATGCCGAGGCCGCAGATCACGCCGGTCGCCGCCTGCGAGACATAGGAATGATGACGGAACGACTCGCGGCGGTGGATGTTGGAGATATGCACCTCGACGATCGGCAGATCGACCGCCTTCAGCGCGTCGAGCAGCGCCACCGAGGTATGGGAATAGCCGGCCGGGTTGATGACGACGCCGGCGGCATGGCCGCGACATTCATGGACCCAGGAAATCAGCTCGCCCTCGGCGTTGGTCTGGCGGAAATCGATGGCGAGGTTGAGCCGCTCGGCCGTCTCGGCGCACAGCGCCTCCACGTCGTCGAGGGTGGCGCGGCCATAGACCTCCGGCTGGCGCAGCCCCAGCATGTTGAGGTTCGGGCCGTTGAGCACCGCGATGAGCGGCAATTTCAGGGATTGCTGCATGCACGCGCCGTAGCACGGCGGACCGCATCCCGACAATTGGCGGCGCGCGGCGCAGAACAGGGCGGCGCGCCCGCGCTTGTCCGTCCCGCTCGCCCTCCCCATACTGCGCGCATGGGCGAGCGGCTGAAAGTACTGCTGAACGGAGCGCAGCGCGAGCTGGCCGCACCCGCCACGGTGGCGGCGCTGCTGGCCGAGATCGGGCTGGACGCGCGCAAGGTGGCGGTGGAGCGGAACGAGGAGATCGTGCCGCGCTCCGCCTATGCCGCGACCTTGCTTGCCAGCGGCGACGCGCTGGAGATCGTGCATTTCATCGGAGGCGGCTGACATGGACACCACCCCGCCACGCGCCGGCGCCGACGACGCCTGGACCGTCGCCGGCCGGCGCTTCCGCTCGCGCCTGGTCGTGGGCACCGGCAAGTACAAAAGCCTGGAGGAGACCGCCGCCGCGATCGAGGCGAGCGGCGCGGAAATGGTGACGGTCGCGGTGCGGCGCGTAAACCTCTCCGACCCGAACGCGCCGATGCTGCAGGACTTCGTCGATCCGCGGCGCTACACCTATCTGCCCAACACCGCCGGCTGCCATACCGCCAAGGACGCGGTGCGCACGCTCCGGCTGGCGCGCGAGGCGGGCGGATGGAACC
>JAJZVE010000368.1 GCA_021845835.1 Pseudomonadota bacterium
GACGTCCACAGGAACCCACCGTGCAGCCGTCTGACTACTTTCCCCATGTGGACCTGCTGCTTTCCGCCATGCGCATCGACCGTGCCCGCCTGAACGGCCGCGGCAAGGTTGCGATCGACGCGCGGCTGCTGCGGCGGATCGTGCAGGCCGCGGTCGAGCGGCTGCCGTTCTCCGCCGACTTCTATCGCCGGACCTATCCCGACATCGCCGCCGCCGAGGCAAGCGGGCAAATTCCCGACCTGCACCGCCACTATGTCGAGACCGGCTATTTCGAGGGCCGGATGGGCACGGCGCCGGCGATCGACGAGGCGCGCTACGCCGCTGCCTACGCCGATGTGGCGGAGGCGATCGCGGATGGGCGGATCGGGTCGGCCACCGAGCACTACATGCTCTCCGGCGCGGCCGAGGGGCGGGTGCCGGACGCGGCGCAGGAGGCGGACATCGCGGCGTGGATGAGCATCCTGCGCGTCCCCGTGATGGGCGAGCCCTAGCGCGCCGCCATGCAGCACCGGGATCTGCAGCGGGTGCACCGCCTGCTTTGCTCGCCCTTCGTGGAGGAGGACCGGTTTCGTACCGCGCTGGGCGGCGGGCGCGGCGACATCGGCACCATCATCCGCTATCTGTCGGTCAACCCGCTGTCGCGTCCGGCGCTGTCGGTCTATTTCGACCGCGACTTCTACCTTGCCACCAACCCCGAACTGCTGGAGCAGCAGACCGATCCGCTGCTGCATTTCCTGGAATTCGGGCTGGCCGGGCTGCGCGCGCCGCATCCGCTGGTGGACGTGCACTTCATCGCCAGCGAGGACCCCGCCGCACTCGGCAAGCCGCGCGACGTCGCGCGCCTGCTCGACGTGCTGGAGAACGACCTGATTCCGCCGTCGCCCTATTTCGATCCGGCCTGGTACGCGGCCGAACTGGGCGAGGCGGCGCCGTCGCGCGGCCTGCTGCGGCACTTCCTGTCCGAGGGGCTGGCGGCCGGGCGGCCGCCGAACCGCTGGCTCGATCCGGCCTTCTACGCCGAGACCTATGCCGACGTGCCGAAGGACGCCTATGGCGCGCTGCGGCACTTCATCATCGTCGGCGATGCCGAGGCGCGCATCGCCGGGCCGCGCTTCGACGGGCGGCTGTACCGGCGCCGCTATACCGACGTGGCCGATGCCGGCGTGCCGCCGCTGCGTCACTACATGACCAACGGACGGCGGGAAGGCCGCCAGGCGCCGGCGGAGCGGCAGGCGCCGCAGGCCGGCCCGGCGCGGCCGGCCGAGGCGGTGGCGGTGGCCGAGCCGGTTCCGGTCACGGCCGAGGCCGCCGCCGGCAGCTTCACCGCGATGCGCCGCCTGCTCGACGACGCGCGGCAGGACCGCAAGGATGCCGTGGAGCCGCAGCCGCCGGCGCTGCAGGCGCCCGAGGATCCGGTTGCGGCGCTGGCCGCCCTGGCGCTGCCCGCCTGCGCCGCGCCGCGCCTGTCGATCCTGGTGCCGGCGTTCAACGAGTTCACCCACACGGTCGCCTGCCTGCTGTCGATCGCGGCCGCGCCGCCGGCGCTGCCGTTCGAGGTGGTGCTGGCCGACGACGCCTCCACCGACCCGGACATGGCGCGCTTCGCCGAGGTGGCGAACCTGCGGCGGCTGCGGCAGAAGCGCAATGTCGGCTTCGTGCGCAACTGCAACGCCGCCTTCGCCGCCTGCCGCGGCGAATACGTGCTGCTGCTCAACAACGACGCGCAGGTGTTGCCGGGCGCGATCGACCGGATGGCCGAGGCGCTGGACGAGGATGCCAACGTCGCCGCGGTCGGGCCGAAGCTGCTTTATCCCAACGGTCGCCTGCAGGAAGCCGGCTGCTATATCCGCCGCAACGGCGAGAGCGTGATGGTCGGCCTGTTCGCCGACCCGGAGGAGGGCGGGTTCTGCCGCGACCGCGACGTGACCTACTGCTCCGGCGCGGCGCTGATGCTGCGCCGCGATGCCGTCGGGCCGGTGCTGTTCGACGCGATGTTCGAGCCCGCCTATTGCGAGGACGCCGATCTCTGCCTGCGCCTGCTCGCCGCCGGGCAGCGCGTGCGCTACGTCCATCAGGCGGCGGTGGTCCACCATCTCAGCGTCTCCACCAACCGCCAGTCGCAGGCCCGCAAGCTGCGCCGCATCGCGCGCAACCAGCAGAAGCTGGCGGAACGCTGGGGCGAGCTGCTGGCGAAGCTGGATCAGGTGCGGCCGATCGCCTTCTACCTGCCGCAGTTCCATCCGACCCCCGAGAATGATCTGTGGTGGGGCAGCGGCTTCACCGAGTGGACCAACGTGGTGAAGGCGCGGCCGAGCTATGTCGGCCATTACCAGCCGCATCTGCCGGCCGATCTCGGCTTCTACGACCTGCGCACGGCGGATGCGCTGACGCGGCAGGCGGTGCTGGCGCGGCGCTACGGCATCGCCGGATTCTGCGTCTATTACTACAATTTCGGCAGCCGCCGCGTGCTGGGCGCGACGCTGGACACGGTGCGCGCCAACCCGGACATACCGTTCCACTGGTGCCTGTGCTGGGCCAACGAGAACTGGACCAAGCACTGGGATGGCGGCGAGCACGAGATCCTGATCGAGCAGAGCTACGACCGGGAAACGCTGCAATCGATCATCGACGACGCGGTGGCGCAGGCCGCCGACCCGCGCTACCTGCACGTCGGCGGGCGGCCGATCTTCTGCGTCTACCGCCCGCTGCTGCTGCCCGATGCGCCGGGCTTCGCCGCCGCCTGCCGCAGCGCCTTCGTGCGCGCGGGCTTCCCCGGCGTGCATCTGGTCTATGTCGAGAGCATGGAGGCGGTGGACCGCAAGCTGCGGCCGGGCGACATCGGCTTCGACGCCTGCGTGGAATTCCCCCCGCACGGCCGCGCCGTGCCGGCGGAAACCCCGGCCGAGATCGTCAAGCCGGACTGGACCGGCTACCGCTACGACTACCCGCAGACCGTGCGCGCCTTCTGCGGCCGCGACTCGGTCCCCTACACGCGCTATCCGGCGGTGTTCCCGAGCTGGGACAACACGCCGCGCCAGCCGCTGCTCGGCACCAGCTTCGACGGCGCCACGCCGGAAGCGTTCCGCGTCTATGTCGAGGAAAAGATCGACGAGGTGCGGCAGTTCCTGGTCGATGACGAGCGGCTGCTGTTCATCAACGCCTGGAACGAATGGGCGGAAGGCGCGCATCTGGAGCCGGACACCGGCTTCGGCCATCGCTGGCTGGAGGCGTTGCGCGACGCCATCGAAGCGAAGCGGTGGGAGTGAGGCCGATGACGCCGCTCGACAACATCCCCATCACCTTCATCGGTCATCCCTTCGCGCCGATCGGCATGGGCGAGCAGTTGCGCAGCCACGTCGCCGCCGCCGAGCATGCCTTCATCCCCTGCAACGTGCTCGACATCTTCCGCTATGCGCAGCGCGGCGACGCGGCGCATTTCGCGCTGATCGGCGACCGCGAGATCCGCGAGCCGCCGGGCGGCATCCGCATCTTCCACGTCAACGGCGACGAGGTGGACCGGGTGCGCGAGGCGTTCGCGGCGCGCGGCGGGGATTTCGACGCCGGCTACAACATCATCGTCCCCGCCTGGGAACTGCCGCTGTATCCGAAGCAATGGGCGGTGCGGCTGGCGAAGTTCAACGAGGTCTGGGCACTTTCCGCCTTCGTGCAGGACAGCCTCGCCACCGCCGGTATCGCCAGCCATCTGGTCGGCCAGTCGGTGGAGCCGGCGGCCGGGCCGCTGCTGCCGCGGCGGTATTTCGGCATCCGCGAATCCGCCTTCGTGCTGCTGCATTTCTTCGATCTCACCTCCTACGCCGCGCGCAAGAACCCGCATGCGGTGCTGGAGCTGTTCCGCTGCCTGCGTCTTGCCGAGCCGTTCCGCGACCTGCAGCTGGTGCTGAAGGTGAAGGACGGCGAGCAGGGCGCGGCCGACTGGGCGCAGGAGATCAAGGGCGATCCGCAGGTGCGGGTGATCGACACGCCGCTCGACACGCTCGGCGTGCGCAGCCTGATCGCCGCCTGCGACTGCTTCGTCTCGCTGCACCGGGCGGAGGGGTTCGGGCGCGGCCTGGGCGAGGCGATGGCGCTGGGGCGGCTCGCGCTCGGCACCGCCTGGTCGGGCAACCTGGATTTCATGACCGCGGCGAACGCGCTGCTGGTGCGGCAGACCCAGGTGAAGGTGCCGGACGACGCCTATCCGTTCTGGCAGGGGCAGACCTGGGCGGAGCCGGATGTCGCTCACGCGGCGTCGCTGCTGTGCCCGCTGCTGGCCGACCCGGCGCGTGGCCGGGCGCTGGCCGAGCGTGGGCAGCGCGACGTGCTGCGCAGCCACGGTCACCGCGCGGTCGGCCTGCGCATCCTCGACCGGCTGGAGACGATCGCCGCCACCTGGGTCAGGCGCCCGGCGAAACCGGCCGCCGTGCGCCGCGCGCGATCGGCGGCGCCGGCCTGACCGGCCTTACCAGCGTCGCCAGCCGCCGCCCCAGCCACCGCCCCAGCCGCCGCCGAACCCGATGCCGACGCCGATCATCGGCGGCGGCGCGAAGACCATCGGCGGCGCGTAGGCGACCGGCGGCGCATAGGCGTAGCCTGGCCCACCGTAGCCATAGCCCGCGCCGTAACCCGGCGCCGGCCCCGCGCCCGGATTCGGCACGCTCTCGCCGGCGCCGGCCATGCATTGCGCATAGGTCACGTCGTAGTGCTGCTGCATCCCGGCCGCCGACATCTGGGCGTTGCCGGAGCCGATCGCGCTGCCCGCCAGCAACCCGGTGCCGGCGCCGACCGCCGCGCCGATGCCCGCGCCGCCCGCCGCCGCGCCGAGCAGCGCACCGGCCGCCGCACCGAGGCCGGTGCCGATGGCGGCGCTGCCGACGCCGCTCTGCGTCGCCGCCTGGCCGGGGGTGACGTTGCCGTTGGAGGCCGCGGCGATCTGGCGGCAGTTGGCGTCGTCCTGGCGGAACTGCGCATAGGTCTTGCCCGGCCCCGGCATGGCGGCAAAGCTCGGCCCGCTGGGCGGCGCCACGGCGCAGGCCGACAATCCGAACGCGCCGGCGAGCGCGAGAGGGGCGACAAGCGTCTTCATGGGTCTGACCTCCGTCCCGGACCGCGCAGGCGCGGCCCCACTTCTGACGGATTAAGGAAGCACGTCCGGGCCGTGCTGCAAGACCCGCCCGCGTGACAAACTGTCGCGCTGTCAGCCTCGTTCGCTGTCCGCCCCGCTGCCGGGGCCGGAAATGCCGGCGCGGGACGGTGCGTCACTGCCCGGCACGACGTCTTCCGCATCGTTCGCGCCGGCCGCAGGGCGGGCGCCGCGTCCGCGATCCGGCGTCAGGTTGTAGCCGGCGTCCTGCGGCCGGTCGCGGATATCGGGGCCTGGCTCGCCTTCCTCCAGGTCGGTATCGGCCAGCACCTCGCTGTGCACGGCATG
>JAJZVE010000369.1 GCA_021845835.1 Pseudomonadota bacterium
AAGCCCGCGCACGCGGAAATACGGCAACTGATGGCCCCCTCGGGGCAGGCGCTTCCGGAACAGGGCTGCCGGGGCGCCGGCGCCGCCTCGACGAGGCGAGGATGCGGCCCAACCGACCAGCCGACCGATACCGGCGACGCCACTGCCGCCTTCGCCGCAACCGCAGATGTGCTGAGGGCGGGCAAGAGCAGGATCAGCAGCGCGAGCAGCGCTGCCATCGCTCTCCTGAGTTCCGTACGCCCGCGCGACCGCATCTCAACCCTTCCTTCGCTGACAACAGACGACGCTAAATGGCCCCGCCCAACCCGCATTGATCCTGATCAATAGCCCGCGCTGAAGCCGGTGTAGGCTACCTCGGTCATCATCCCGGTGGCCATGTGGTAGAGGTTATGGCAGTGGAACAGCCACCGCCCGATGTTGTCGGCGTCGAAACCGATCCTCACCGTGGCCCGGGGTGGCACCAGAACGGTGTCGCGCATGGCGCCAGCGAACGCTGTGCCGTTCAGCGCCAGCACCTGGAAATGGTGCCCGTGCAGATGCATCGGATGCGCCATCGTCGTCCGGTTGACCAGATCGAGCGCAACACGCTCGCCGCGCGTGACCGTGAGCGGCGTGTGGTCGGGCCAGCTCCGGCCGTCGATGCCCCAGGCATAGGGCATCATGCTCCCGGTCAACGCGACGCGGTGCACGCGGTCCGGCTTGCGCGGCGGGAGCGGGGTGAGTGCCCTGAGTTGGCGCTCCAGCGACCAGTCCGCGGCGGCCCCGGCCGGCGTCGCCGCCTCCTCGCCCACGCGCGCAACCGCCGCGCCCGGCGTGGCCAGGATGATCCCGGTCCGCTGCCGGTCGCCCTCGCGCTGGGCAAGGATCGGGAAGGCGCCGCCGCCGGGGGGCAGGCGCAGCAGGACATCGACCCGCTGCGCCTCGGCGATCGGGAAGCGGCGGACCGGCATCGGATACACCGGGTCGCCATCGACCGCGACCACCTGGCCTGCAAGCCCGCCCAGGGAGATCCAGAAGGCGGTGGAGGTCGCCCCGTTGATCAGCCGCAGCCGAACCCGGCCGCCACGTTCCGCGCGCACCACGAGCGGATCGGCCAGGGTCCGGTCATTCGCAAGATAAGCGTCGAAGTCGATGTCGTTGAGGTCCATTGCCCCGCCGGATTTCGTGGCGCCTGGCTTGGGAGGGGTTGCCATCGGCATGGCCATGCCCGCGATTCCCTGTCCGGACATGCCCCCCCCGGCCATCCCTCCGGCCGGCATGGCTCCGCCACCACCCATCGACATCCCCGCCGCCGCGGTGCCGCCGGGTTTCGTGCCCGTCAGCTCCGCGAGGATCTCCCGTGGGTCGCGGAAGGCGAAATCGTGCAACATCACGATCACTTCCTGGGCATCTGTGCGCGCGTCCTCCGCGGTGCGCACCACCAGGGGCGCGGCCATCAGCACCTGCTCCTGCAGCCCGTGATGGGAGTGCATCCAGTGCGTGCCCGGCCGCGGCGCGTAGTCGTAGCCCTGGTCGGCCCCGTTCGCGATCAGCGCTTCGAGTCCGGTCTGGGTCACGCCGTCCTGCCGCACTGGCGGCGCCTGGCCGTGCCAGTGGATGATGGTCGGTTCGCCGCACCGGTTGCGCAGATCGACGGCGAAACGCTCACCAAGCTCCAGACTCACGCCGGGCGCGCCGTCGCCGCGAACGATCCCGAAGACCGCGGCCGGCTTTCCGTTCACGTCCAGGGTGCGACGCACGACACTCAGGTCAGTCGTGCCGGCCGCGCGCGCCTGCTGGCCCGGGAGGGTAGCGAGCAGTGCCGCGGTCGCACCGGACGCCAGCAGGTCGCGGCGGCACAGGACAGGGATCATCGCTTGGTTCCTTTATGTGCGTCAGCGCGTCATGCGTCCGACCGCGCCCACCAGCTCTTCCACCTTGTGGCGCTGGTCGGCGACGTCGCCCGAGGCGAAGGCGTCGGCAACGCAATGCGAGACGTGATCGCGCAGTATCTGTTCCTCGACCTTGTGCAGCGCGGCGCGCACCGCGGCAATCTGGGTCAGGACGTCCACGCAGTAGCGATCCTGATCCACCATGCGCAGCAGGCCGCCCACCTGACCCTCGATCCGCTTCAGCCGCGCCGCTACGGCCTTCCTGATTGTCGTATGCATGTCTGGGGTGCCGCCCTTGATACTGTACCTGGTGGGGGTATATAATTACTCATCTGCCGACCGGCAAGAGCCTGACCACGCCGCCACCCGGCGGAGCGTACCGAACGGAGAGAAGACCATGGACGAACATCGGCATTCCTGCGGCTGCGGGGCGCACGACCACAACGGGCTGGCGGCTTCCGACAAGGTGCCGGCGGGCCGCGTGGTCGATCCGGTCTGCGGCATGACAGTCGATCCGGCCACCGCGAAGCATCGCTTCGAGCACGCCGGCGCGACTCACTACTTTTGCTCCGCCGGCTGCCGGGAGAACATTTCGGCCGACCCGGCACGCTACCTGAAGCCGGAGGCGGACCATACCGGCTGCTGCGGCGGGGAGCACCACCACGGCACGGCGCCGGCGGCTGCCGCGGCGAGCAACGTCGATCCGGTCTGCGGCATGACGGTCGATCCGGCCACCGCCAAGCACCGCTTCGAGCACGCCGGCACGACCCACTACTTTTGCTCCGCCGGCTGCCGGGAGAAATTTGCGGCCGATCCCGCGCGCTACCTGAAGGCCAAGGCGGACGAGCCGCCGCCTCCGGCTGTCGCGGGCACCATCTACACCTGCCCGATGCACCCGCAGGTCCGGCAGGACCATCCGGGCGCCTGTCCCCTCTGTGGCATGGCGCTGGAGCCGCTGGCTCCCAGCGCCGAGCTTGGCGAGAACGTCGAGCTCATCGACATGCGACGGCGCCTCTGGATCAGCCTCGGTCTCGCCGTGCCGGTCGTGGTGCTCGCGATGGGCGTGTACATCCCGGGCCTGGCGCTCGAACGCCTGGTGCCACACACGCTGTCGAACTGGATCCAGTTCGTGCTCGCGACGCCGATCGTGCTGTGGGCCGGCTCAATCTTCTTCACTCGCGGCTGGCGCTCGGTGGTGAACCGCAGCCTCAACATGTTCTCGCTGATCGCGCTCGGCACCGGCACGGCCTATCTCTACAGCGTCGTCGCGACCCTCGCGCCCGGCATCTTCCCGCCCGGGTTCCATGCCGCGGACGGCACCGTGGACACGTATTTCGAGGCCGCTTCGGTCATCACCGTGCTGGTGCTGCTCGGCCAGGTGCTCGAACTCCGGGCGCGCGAGGAAACCGGTGGCGCGATCCGGGCTCTGCTCAATCTCGCGCCCAAGACCACGCGGCGCTTGCGCGACGACGGCGCGGACGAGGAAATTGCGCTCGATCGCGTGCAGGTCGGCGATCGGCTCCGCATCCGCCCCGGCGAGGCGGTGCCCGTGGATGGCTCGGTGCTGGACGGGCGCAGCAACGTCGATGAATCCATGGTCACCGGCGAGTCGATGCCGGTGGCGAAGGCGCCGGGCGAGACGCTGATCGGTGGCACGCTGAACGGTACCGGCGCGCTGGTGATGCGGGCCGAGAAGGTCGGCGCCGACACCGTGCTCGCGCGCATCGTCGGCATGGTGGCCGAGGCGCAGCGCTCACGCGCACCGATCCAGCGCCTGGCCGATCTTGTCTCCGGATATTTCGTTCCGGCGGTTGTGGCCGTCGCAGTGCTGTCCTTCGGGCTGTGGGCGATCTGGGGCCCGGCGCCGGCGCTCGCCTATGGGTTGCTCGCCGCGGTCGCGGTGCTGATCATCGCCTGCCCCTGCGCGCTGGGCCTGGCCACGCCGATGTCGATCCAGGTGGGCGTCGGCAAGGGCGCCTCGGTCGGCGTGCTGATCCGCTCGGCCGAGGCGCTGGAGCGGATGGAGAAGGTCGATACCCTGGTCGCCGACAAGACCGGCACGCTCACCGAAGGCAAGCCGCGCGTGACAAGCATCGTGCCCGGCCCGGGCTTTGCCGAGGACGAGGTGCTGCGGCTCGCGGCCAGCCTGGAGCGGTCGAGCGAACATCCGCTGGCGGCGGCGATCCTGCATGCTGCCTCCGAGCGCAAGACGCCCTTGGCCGATCCCGCCGATTTCGAATCGATCACCGGCCAGGGCGTGCGTGGTCGCATCGACGGACGTCGCGTGGTCCTGGGCAACGCACGGCTGATGGAAGCCGAGGGGGTGGCGCCTGGCAACCTTGCCGCCGCCGCCGACGAGCTGCGAACCACCGGCGCCACGGCGCTGTTCGTCGCGGTCGATGGCAAGCCGGCCGGAGTGGTCGCGATCGCCGATCCGATCAAAGCCAGCACGAAGGCGGCGCTTGAGGAGTTGCGCGCGGCGGGCGTGCGCATCGTGATGCTGACCGGCGACAACCGCCGCACCGCCGAGGCGGTGGCGCGCCAGCTCGGCATCACGGAAGTCGAAGCCGATGTACTGCCCGACCAGAAGCACGAAGTGGTGCGCAAGCTGCGCGCCGAGGGGCGGGTGGTGGCGATGGCCGGCGACGGGGTGAACGACGCCCCGGCGCTGGCCGAGGCCGACATCGGCATCGCCATGGGCACCGGCACCGAGGTGGCGATGCAATCCGCCGGGATCACCCTGGTGAAGGGCGACCTCGCCGGCATCGCGCGGGCGCGCCACCTCAGCCGGGCGACGATGCGCAACATCCGTCAGAATCTGGTCTTCGCCTTCATCTATAACGCGGTCGGCGTGCCGGTGGCGGCGGGGGTGCTCTATCCGTGGTTCGGCATCCTGCTGAGCCCGGTGATCGCCGCGCTGGCAATGGCATTGAGCTCGTTCTCGGTGGTGATGAACGCGCTGCGGCTGCGGCGGCTGCGGCTCGAAATGGTCGGGAAGCATGACGTGGCAGGCGTTTGACGCAGATCAACGCAGTCGTTCCCGGCGCGGCGGAAAGTCGCGTCGGGAACGGAGGGCACGATGCCGGCGAGTCAGATCGATGACGATATCGGACCGTTGCCGGAGCATGCCGGGAACACTCTGCTGCCTGCGGACGCGGCGGTACGCCGTGCGCTGGTGGACGGCAGGCAGCGCATTCTGGGCTACCTGCTGCGCCGCCTCGGCGATCGCGACGTGGCGGAAGAGGTATTCCAGCGGTTCGTGCTGCGCGCTCTCGAGCACAGCGCGGAGATCAACGATGTGGCGGCGGTGCATGGGTGGCTCGGTCGGGTCTTGGCCTCGGCCGTGGCGGACCGCCAGCGGGACGAGGCCCGCCGGCGGCGGCGCGAGACAGCGACCGGGGAAGAGGGCCTGGCCCGGCTGACCGTCGCGCCGGAGCAGGAAGCCGTGGAAGCAGCCTGCGCCTGCCTCCACGCGCTGTTGCCCACCGTGCGGCCGGCTTATGCGGACCTGGTCCGACGGGTCGATCTGCTGGGCGAACCGCGGGCGCGCGCA
>JAJZVE010000003.1 GCA_021845835.1 Pseudomonadota bacterium
AGGACTACAAGCGCTCGGCGGACAAGCAGCGGCTGTTCGCGGACTTCCGGGCCGGGCGTGTGCGGGTGCTGATCGGCTCGTCGGACACGATGGGCACCGGGGTCAACGTGCAGCAGCGGCTGGCGGCGCTCCATCATCTCGACGTGCCGTGGCTGCCGAGCCAGATCGAGCAGCGTGAGGGCCGCATCGAGCGGCAGGGCAACCAGCACGCCGAGATCGACATCTACGCCTACGCCACGCTCGGCTCGATGGACGCCACGATGTGGCAGAACAACGAGCGCAAGGCGCGGTTCATCGAGGCGGCGCTGTCCGGCGACCGCACGATCCGCCGTCTCGAGGATGCCGGCAGCCAGGCCAACCAGTTCGCCATGGCCAAGGCGATCGCTTCAGGCGACAGCCGGCTGATGCAGAAGGCCGGGCTGGAGAGCGAGATCGCCCGTCTGCAACGCCAGCGCGCCGCCCATCTGGACGACCAGCACGCGGTCCGGCGGCAGATCCGCGACGCCGAGCGCGATCAGGGGCACGCCGAGGGCCGGATCAGCGCGATTACCGCCGACCTCGCGCGGCGGCAACCGACCCGCGGCGACCAGTTCATCATCGACATCGAGGGAAGGACGATCACGCAGCGCAAGGCAGCCGGCGCCGCGCTGCTGACGAAGGTCCGCCTTGCCGCGCGGGAACGCGCCGCGCGTCGCTGGACGGTCGGCCGCTTCGGCGGCTTCGACCTGACCTGCGCCGTCCGGCCAGGTCCGCGCGACGCAAGGCTGGAGCCGAGCCTCGCGCTGGAACGGACGGATTTCGTGCAGTCGATCGCCCTCGATGGCGAGACGACCGCGGTCGGGATCATCGCCCGGCTGGAGCACGCCCTCGACCGGATGGAGACCGAGATCGAAGAGCAGCGGCGCCGCGTCGCCGACGCGAAGGCCCGGCTGGCCGGCTACGCGCCGCGCCTGGGTGAGACGTTCCCCTTGCAGGGCGAACTCGACGCCAGGCTCGCCCAGCTTGCCGAGATCGAGGCGGACCTCGCCCGCACCGAGGGTGTGGTCAACGAGGGCCAGTCGGCGGTAACCTCGGTGTGATGGTCGCCTCCCGACCCAACGCGGTCGAGCGGAGCCCCGGATTACCTGCTCGGAAGCGGACATTCCCACTCTGCTAAGACGTCTTCCTCTAGAAAGGTTGATGGCCATCGACAAGCCCATACCGCCGGTAGTCACCCGGCAAGCCTTCGACGGAATGCAAGCGGAAGTGGGCGACCTCGAAGCCAAAGACACCATCATCCGTCAGGCCAGCACCGCGCTGCTGGAGCGGGTATTTGCCGGGAGTTCGTGAGTGCAGTTCACTACCAATGGCCCCGACATCCCAGATGCGCTTTTGCAGGCGCACGAGGAAGGCCGCGTGGTGTTTTTCTGTGGCGCAGGCATTTCTTATCCAGCCGGCCTTCCGGGCTTCAAGGGACTGGTGGAGAAAATCTACCAGCTAAACGGTACGGCACTTTCGGACATCGAGCGCGAGGCTTTCGAGCGTGGGCAGTTCGACGCTACGCTCGACCTGCTGGAGCGGCGCTTACCGGGGCAACGCTTGACCGTCCGCCACGCACTGGCACAGGCGCTGAAACCGAAACTGCGTTGTAAAGGCGCCACCGATACACAGGCTGCGCTCTTGCGACTGGCACGCAGCCGTGAGGGCGCGCTACGACTGGTCACCACCAACTTCGACCGCGTCTTCCACACGGCGGCCAAATGTACAGGTCAGGCGTTTCAGACTTATGCCGCACCCATGCTACCAATCCCGAAGAACAGTCGCTGGGACGGGGTGGTTTACCTGCACGGTCTGCTGCCCGAAACGACAAATGACACAGCACTGAACCGTCTGGTGGTTACCAGTGGCGATTTTGGCTTGGCCTATCTGACGGAGCGCTGGGCCGCCCGTTTCGTAAGCGAGCTGTTCCGTAACTATGTCGTCTGCTTCGTCGGTTATAGTATCAACGATCCGGTGCTGCGCTACATGATGGATGCGCTGGCCGCCGACCGGATGTTGGGCGAAGTTACCCCGCAAGCCTGGGCACTGGGCGATTGCGAGACAGGGCAAGAGTACCGCAAGGCGATCGAGTGGGAAGCCAAGGGCGTCACGCCTATTCTGTACAACGTAACCACAGGCAGTCACGACCATTCGGCGATGCATCGGACTTTGCAAGCATGGGCGGACACCTATCGCGATGGCGTACAGGGCAAGGAAGCCATTGTCGTCAAACACGCACTGGCTCGGCCACAGGACAGCACGAAGCAAGACGATTTCGTCGGCCGGATGTTGTGGGCCTTGTCGGATAAATCCGGCTTGCCAGCCAAACGCTTCGCCGACTTCAATCCCGCACCTTCACTGGACTGGCTGCTGGAGTCCTTCACGGATGAACGCTTTGGTCACGGAGACCTGTTACGGTTTGGCGTTCCGCCACGCGACGACGTAGACGCCAAGCTGCGCTTCAGCCTAATTCGGCGGCCTGCGCCATATGACCACGCACCATCGATGCTGCTGGCCACCGGTGGCATCACCGGCAGTCAGTGGGATGACGTGATGTTTCATCTCGCCCGCTGGCTCGTGCGGCACCTTAATGATCCGAGACTAGTAATCTGGATCGCACAACGGGGCGGCCATTTGAACGACCGTTGGCTGTGGCTGATTGAAGACAAACTGAATGACTTTTCATCCAAGGAGCGCGAAGGCAAGACTGCCGAACTGGACGCAATCCGCTCACAGGCACCCAACGCCATTCCCGGCCCCTTGATGCGTACGCTTTGGTGCCTCCTGCTCAGTGGGCGCGTGAAATCATCCAGTCGCGACCCCGTCCTCTACCGTTGGCTGGGGCGATTGAAACGAGAGCGGTTGACTGCCACTCTGCGCTTGGAGTTGCGCGAGCTTCTTGCACCCAAAGCGACCTTGAAGAAGCCGTTTCTCTGGAGTGAGGAAGAAGCAAGCGCGGATGAACCCACGCGCTTGCGGCAACTGGTGGATTGGGAACTGGTGCTGGCCGCCGATCATGTGGGTTCCACCCTGCGCGAGCTCGGTAGCGAACACTGGACATCTGCCCTGCCGGACCTGCTAGAGGATTTCCAGCAATTGCTGCGTGATGCGTTGGACTTATTGCGCGAGCTAGGCGAGGACGACGACCGCCGCGACCGATCGCACTGGGATCTGCCATCCATTACGCCGCACTGGCAGAACCGGGGCTTCCGTGACTGGGTGATCCTGATCGAGTTGCTGCGTGATGCGTGGCTGGCGGTTCACAGCAGTAACAGTAATCGTGCCACGCGGATTGCCCAGGCCTGGTTCAAGTTGCCGTACCCCACCTTCAAACGACTGGCCTTGTTTGCCGCCAGCCAAGATGACTGCATCCCGCCCGAACAGTGGGTGGATTGGCTGTTGGCTGATGGCGCGTGGTGGTTGTGGTCCACAGATACGGGGCGGGAGGTGTTCAGACTGTTCGTTCTGCAGGGGCGACAGTTGGCAGAGACTGACCAGGAACGTTTGGAAGCGGCCATCTTGGTCGGCCCGCCGCGCGAGATGTACAGGGATGACCTGGAGCCGGATCAGTGGCAGGCCTTGGTGTCCCGCTCCGTCTGGCTGCATCTGGCGAAACTGAATGCATCGGGCCTCACTTTGGGAGCATCTGCAGCTGTCGGGCTAACAGAATTGTCTACTGCCAACCCGCATTGGCAGGTGGCAGCCAACGAACGTGATGAGTTCTCCCACTGGATGAGTGGGACCAGCGATCCGGACTACGAGGAACGTCGGGACGTTGACGTTGCCCCGCGAAAGCGGCGTGATCTGGTTCAATGGCTCAAACAGCCGCCGCCCGAACGACGACCATTCTACGAAGATACGTGGCGCGACGTGTGCCGCACCCGCTTTTTTCACTGCCTGTATGCGCTTTGCGATCTGGCACGGATTGGGGTGTGGCCTGCTGAGCGATGGCGAGAGGCACTGCAGATTTGGGCCGAAGGAGACATGGTTTTGCGCTCCTGGCACTACGCCGCTCCGCTGGTGCAAACTATGCCCGATGCCGTAATTCAGGAGACTCTCCATGCGGTTACGGGATGGATGGAAGCGGCATCCAAGCCGATAAACCGCCACGAGGACATCCTGCTGAGACTGTGTGGTCGCGTGCTGGCGCTGCCGCTGGAAGCGGATGCTGGAATTAGGCGCAACGGCGAGCCGATTGACCAACCCGTCACCGAGGCCGTCAACCATCCGGTCGGGCATGTCACGCAAGCGCTGATTGATCTGTGGTTGAATCGTGAGCCGAACGACAACGATCTGCTTCCAGCCGACATCGCACCCTTCTTTACGCAAATCTGCGATGTTCGGGTGGATCGGTTCCGCCACGGCCGGGTGCTGCTTGGTTCGCACTTGATCGCTCTTTTCCGCGTCGATCGCCCCTGGACAGAGCAGCATCTCTTGCCGCTATTCGCCTGGGGCACTCCAGCCGAAGCGAAGGCCGTGTGGGAGGGATTCCTTTGGTCTCCCCGCCTGTACCAGCCCTTGCTGACGGCCTTCAAACTGCACTTTCTGAAGAGCGCAAACCATTATGTCGAACTTGGCGAGCACCGCGAGCAGTTTGCCGCCTTCTTGACGTACGCGGCATTGGGCCCGACCGCAGGCTATTCCGTAGATGAGTTTCGATCCGCGATAGGCGCGTTGCCTCGAGAAGGGCTGGAACAATCCGCCCAGGCACTCGCCCAGGCGCTTGAAGGTGCCGCCAATCAGCGCGAGGACTACTGGAAAAACCGCGTACAACCGTTCTGGCAACGGGTCTGGCCCAGGTCCCGCGATCTGGCCAGCCCGCGAATCGCCGAATCCTTAGCCCGGCTAGTCATTGCTGCCGGAGGTGAGTTCCCGGCTGCCGTGGCCGCTGTGCAGCACTGGTTGCAGCCGATTGAATACCCGGACTACGTCGTAGGTCTGCTCCACAAATCAGGTTTGTGTAGGCGGTTTCCTGCGGGAGCATTGCAGTTACTGAGTACCTTTATTGCCGACCAACCGTGGGCGTCGCAGGAGTTGGGTCAATGCTTGGACGAAATCGCGGACGCCGCGCCGAACCTTGCCCAAGGCGTCCACTACCTGAGGCTTAGAGAGTATTCGCGGCGGCGGGGGATTTAAGTTGGCGGCCGAAGGTCGCGAGCGACGAATGTCCACTTCAGACCGCCATAGCCGTAGAGCGGACATTCCGCTTCCCACCCTTTCCAGGCACTCGAACTGAGCCGCCCAGGAAGGGTGCCTGCACGGATCCGGCCTTTCCGGCAGCTTCCCCGCCCCGCGCGTTTGCCCACGCCACCCTGGCCGCATCAGCCGGAAACCAGGAAGCGGGACGGAGATCAGCAAGGAGGAGATGGAAAGAGGACAGAACTCAGGAAATGGCTGCCGCATCGCCGGCCGCCGCCGCAAGGGAGCGGCCTCCGGCCTCACGCTACGCGCGCCCTTGCCCCGTCGGTCCGGGATGCGCCGCGCGGGAGGGGTCTTCCCGAAACACAGGGAGGATGAAACCCCAACCAACAGGAGCCGGTCATGGCCGAACTTCGCAGCATCGATCCCCGTATCCTCCAATTCAATCCGAACAACCCCCGCCGCTCACCGGTGCCGCCGGCGATGGACGAACAGCTCCTCGCCTCGATCCGGGCGGTAGGCATCATCCAGCCGCCGTGCGTCACCACGGCGGACGGCGGGCTGATGATCGTCGTCGGCAACCGCCGGGTGAAGGCCGCGATCGCGGCCGGACTGGAGGCGATCACCGTGATGGTATGCGACGCCGACGAGGCCGCCGATGCGATGCGCGCGGTCGCCGAGAACCTGATCCGCGCCTCGATGTCGAGCGTCGATATCTGGCGCGCGATCGAGCGGCTCGAAGCCCAGGGCTGGAACGAGCAAGCCATCGGCGACGCGCTCGCCTTGCCGCCGCGTACCGTGCGCCGCCTCAAGCTGCTGGCGCGGCTGCATCCGCCCATGCTCGATGTGATGGCGCTCGGCAGCATGCCGAACGAGGAGCAGTTGCGCACGATCGCCGCCGCGACGCGTGAGGAACAGGCCCAGGTATGGAAGAAGCACAGGCCGAAGAAGGGTCAAACCGAGATCGCCTGGTATGAGGTCGCCCGGGCGCTCGCCAAGCGCCGCATGCCAGCCTCGGCCGCCAAATTCGGCGACGATCTGGCGAAGGCCTACGGCATCGTCTGGGAGGACGATTTGTTCGCCCCGCCGGGCGAGGACAGCCGCACCACCACCAACGTCGAAGGGTTCTTCGGCGCCCAGCAGGAGTGGCTGGCGAATCACCTGCCGGAGCGCGGCACGCTGCTGACGGTCGACGATTACGGCCGCGGCCAGCTGCCGAAGAAAGCCGAACGTGTCTGGGGTAAACCCGGCGGGACCGATCTGGTCGGGCACTACATCGACGCCCGCAGCGGCGAGATCCAAACCATCGCCTATCGGCTGCCCGAGACGAAGAAGGCGGGCAAGCCCGCGGGCCACGACAGAACCGCGACCGACGCGGCGGGCGGCGGCGGTCCGGATGACGATGCCATGCCGACGGCGCGGGCCCGGCCGGCGGTGACGCAGAAGGGCACCGCCATGATCGGCGACCTGCGCACCGACGCGCTGCACCAGGCGCTCGCCGACACGCCGATCGAGGACGATACCTTGCTCGGGCTGCTGGTGCTCGCCTTCGGCGGCGACAATGTGACCGTGGATAGCGGCAGCGGCCTGAGCGGAGGCGACCGACAGGCGGTCTGCCGCACGATCACCGAAGGCGGCGTGCTGACGGCCGACCTCGACCTGCTGCGCCACGCCGCGCGCCGAATGCTGACCGGCGTGCTGTCCTGCCGGGAGAACCGCTCGCAGAGTGGCCCGTTCGCGCGGATCGCCGGCGAGGCGATCGGCGCCGCGCAGCGGCTGCCGAACATGGCGACGGAGGAATTCCTGTCGTGCCTGTCACGCGATGCGCTGGAGACCGCCGCCAGGACGGCGGGCGTGCGTGTCGAACCCCGCGCCAAGGACACGCGGGCACGCATGATCGCCCACTTCAAGGACGGTGCCTTCGTCTATCCGGGCGCGCTCTTCCAGCTCACCCCGGAGGAGCTGACCACGGCGGCGGAGCCCCGGCAGGGCTGCTCCGGTGCCGGCTGGGTCGGCCCGGTGACCAGCGATGACGGCGAAGACGAGGCCGGTTTCGAGCGCGAGGCCGCCTGACCTCGCGGCCCTGCGCCGGCACGGGCGGGTCGTGGCGATCGGTGCGTGTCCACCCGCCCGCCATCCGGTGCGACGTCAACAGGGCGGACAGGCGGAGCACGGCAATCCGGTGATGCCGCGCGGTTGGTTTGCAAGCCCGCCTCTCGCTCATCCCCAACCTCCGCTCACGGGCTCCCCGATCGCGCCGGCGACCGTCGAACGTGGGGCGGCCAAGGCGAGGGGGGCGGTATCGGCGGCATGACCCCGGGCAGGCAACCAAGCCCATCGGTGCGACTGTTCCGCCGCCCCGGGCGGGAAGCTGTGGGGCAGCGCGGTTCAGGGGGGAGGCACGGCACGTCGACCCTTTCCCGCCGCGGGGGGAGAGCCGGTGTACCGTGTCGGGCGTCACCCCCTCGGATGCGTGCGGTTTGGGCCGGTCGTCACTCGCTGCAAGCCCCGCTTCGCCGGCGGCGAAGCGCCTGCGGTTCGGCCGGCACCGGGTCGCTGCGCTCCCGCACCACTGCCGTCCTCAGGGCTTTCCGCTCGCGCCTGGGCCCGGCCCCAGGAAACCGCACCCGAGGGGGCGGACGCCGGCACAGCGCCGGCGGAACCCCGCGGGCAGAGCGAAAGGATCGATACCATGACCCGGAAATCCCCCCAGACCCCCGCGAAGACCGCCACCCCGCCCCGCGGCCGGTCGGCCCGCCAGTCCCTCACTTTCGAGCTGGTCGCCCGCCTCGCGCCGCATCAAGGTCTGGCCGACAACCTCGTCCGTACCTTCGGCCTCGACCCCGTCGACTACGACGGCATCCGTGACGCGACCGGGGAGCACGTCGCCGCGACCGCCAAGGCGTTCGGGACGGCGCTGAACGAGAAGGCCCTACAAATCCACCTGCAACGGATCACCGGCGCCTTCGTCAGCTCCGCCTTCGGGGCCGCGCAGTTCTACGGCACCAAGAAGTCGGCCGCGATGGAACTCACCAGCAAGCTGCTCAACGATGACCGGGACGAGGACCGTGACGGTCCGGCCGGCTTCGAGAGCAAGGCCGAGCGCGCCCGGCTGTTCGCCGCCGAGATGGCGCTGCAGTCGTTCGCCCTGCTGGCCGCCGCCGAGGGAGCGCTCGCCGCCTACGCCGACATCACCGGCGAGGACTGGAAGCCCTACGAGGCGCCCCTGGCCCCGGCGGCCAGCGTTTCTCGCAAATCCGCCGCCGTCGAGATGGCCGCCTTCGAGATGGCCTGACCAACCACGGCGGGGGCGGAGCCTCATGGTTCCGCCCCCGCCGCCATGGCTATCATCGGCCGCCACGCTTCCCGAAGGGATCGCGCCGTCGCCGGAGGCGGTCGCCTCCCGCTGTTGCGGCACGACCGGCCCCGCGCGCGCCGAGCGCCACGATTTTCGATCCGCGACGCGATGATGGTTGCCCGCGCGCGACGCCGCGATGCGCTCCGCCGGCCGGTGGCATGCACGCGTTCATCGTCTCCAGGACCAGTCGCGCGCCGCCGACCCGTTTCGGCCTCGACCAGGCTCGCGTGGACACGGCTGATGGGGGTCGTGGAGTCACCCCGACTCATCCGTTCTTGGCCGGTTCGTGCCTTGTGGTCCAGGCTGCGGGCCGACGCGATCACCGCCGGCGCCGACCTGGCCGCGCCCTGTCGCTGCAGCCCTCCCGGAGGTATCGCGCGCCCGGTGTTGCCGCGAGGTTCCGTCTGCCACGGCGCCGTCATGCCCCCTGGGTCAGCCCTGTCTCGCCACTGTCTCCTTGCGGGTTTCGTGCGGGGCTGCCCCATGCGGCCTCTCGATGGGCGGATGGGGCCAGGAGGTGCGGGCTGCGCCCCGATCGCCTGCCCGCAACGGCGCCACTGCGACTTTCTTCCCCTGTGCTGCGCCCATTCCTCGCGAGACAAGAAAGTCTCGTCGCGCCGTCCTCCGCTGCGCTGCGGCCGCGAGCGGTGCGGGTCGATCGCCTCCCGGCCTGAAGCCCGCCATCGAGGCCGCATGGGGCGGCCCCGAGCCTCAGCAAAGGAGACTTTCCATGGCGATCATCGGCAGCTTCACCAAGGACACAAACGGCTACACCGGGACGGTCCGCACCCTCAGCATCAACACCAAGGCGCGGTTGGTCCCGGCCGAGAGCAGCGGCGACAAGGCGCCCGACTTCCGGGTCTTCGCCGCAGGCAGCGTCGAACTCGGCGCGGCCTGGACCCGCAAGGCGAAGGAGACCGGGCGCGAATACCTCTCGGTCAAGCTCGACGACCCGAGCTTCCCGCAGCCGATCTACGCGAGCCTGGTCGAGGCAGAGACGGAGGGCGGCTACGCCCTGATCTGGTCCCGCTGACCGCGGCGGCGCCCCGCCCATCTCGGGCGGGGCGCTCCATCGCGACACGCGCGGCGGGCGAAGGCGTCAACTCCCGCATCGCCGGACGAAAACGACGTGACGCCGCGCGGAAACCGCCCTACGACCCGCGCGCCGGCATCGACGGCGGATCGGGCCAGACCGGCGCGGCGCAATAGCGCCGGCGGCCATAGCCGCCGCGGTGCGACGCTTTTCCGCGATTTCTGACGATCATGTTTGGTGTCATTCCGCGTTGGCCCAATTCGCCAAACGTACGGGCGGCCGTTGGCGCGGCCATTTCTGCAATGGCCAGCGCATCCGATAAGCATCGGGTCCGATACCAAGGATAAGACCATATATGTTTGTTCGCCCTTGGCCGAGCGTCGCCATATAGGCCGGGGTTATCAGGTCGCTCTCATGTTCCGGTATCGGCTTTCCGGGGCCGGGTGTCGTGACAACGCTTTCCACGGGATCCCGCCATCTGAGCTTGCCGATCCACCGGTTGATTCGCTCGACGATGTCACTTCCCTGGCCGGGGTTCAGGATAATCTTTGTCTGCATCAGATTGAGCAGCGTATCGGCCTGGTCCTTGCTGTAGGTGCTATAAATCTGACTGATTGACTGCGCCGTCAGCAAGAGCGTTACGCCTTTTGAGCGGTGCGTCGCGGGAATTCTCAGGAGGTCCGGCATGCGCCCGAGCTGAGGAAACTCATCAAGGACAAACCACACGCGTTGGCCGCTGTCTTCGAATTCCGGGAACGCCGAACTGCCGGTGAACCGCACGAGGCGCTGGATGACCTGTCGCATCCAACCCGCGCTGACGGTGGGGTAATCCGTGTTGTTTTGAAGAATCAGCGTCTGCGCCTTTGGCCCTTTGTCGTGGAGCCATGATTTCAAGGATATCCGCTTTTCCTTGGGCGCCATTCCCCAGGACAGCGCCAAAGGTCGGAGCAAAGGCGTCATGGTCGCCTGAAGGTTAGTCATATACCCGATTGATGTGCGTGTGAACTCCCCGCGCTCGTCGAGGCTCAGGAACGCAAGAACATCGGGGCGGACTGATTTGACCATGTCCCTCAGCTCGACCGGAGAGGACTCGAAAGCGGCCAGCAGTTCGGAGAAGCCCCAGTTTTTTCCATGACGGCGTTGCAGTGCGATGACGACCGCCTCCGCGATCTGACGAGCGCCCTGCGGCCAGACGGCCTCGGAACCTTCCGCGGGGATCATGGTGGCGGCGAATTCCTGCGCGTCCATTTCGTTTACGACATCCGCGCCGATATTCCAGACATGTGACCTCTGGTCATGCGGCGCGAAGAAAATCACGCTACCGCTTGGCCACTGCGACGTCAGCTCACCCTTCTGATCCAGAACCACGAGTTTGGTCTTTTTCCTCACGCAAAGCTGAGCGAAGAGGAATTTCAGCACGGTGGTTTTTCCGCTGCCTTGACCGCCTAAAATCGCGAAGCTGGCCAGCTCCCGCTTGATGGATAATTTCAGCCCGGGGGCCAGCTGCAGCCCTTTGTCGGAAGGGCGCTCTTCGGCCGCAATCGCGGCGCGGGCCCGCGCGGTTGCGGTACGTTCTTCCCACAAACGCGGTCCGGAAACGTATTGGAATCCCTGAACGCGCTCAGTGCGTAGGTACTGACGGATGGCAAGGATGACCACCACCCAGGCGGCGGCACCAATTGTTGCGTAGAATCTGAGAAGGAATGGGTTCCAGATCATATCGGTCTGGAGTGTAGTTTCCCACTCCGACGCGCGCCAGTCAGCTGGCAGGATAGGCAGATATCGGTACATGAAGTCAAATGCCCAGTTCCAAACCACAGCATAAGTGATGTCGTAGGCATATTGGGTTTCTGCGAGCAGCCCGCGGCTTGCCCCAAGCCAGAATGGCGGTAGCAGGCCAAAAAAAACCACGAACGAGACCGGCACGATCAATGCCGTGATAACAAGCGCAGAAAACACCGTCGGAGCCAGTGGGGTGGCCACGAAGAAATTGGCAGAGCAGGTTTTGTCATGATGGGAGCTTTCCGAAAAGGCCGTAAATATACGCGGCGACGAGAGCGACGATCGCAATCCAGCCGGCGCCGGCCAGGGTTGGTAACGGGGCCGGCCAGCGGGAGCGCGGACCCTGCCGAGAAAGGGGTTTGAGAGGCGCTTCGAAAGCAAGCGCGGTCGACATCGGGTTTGTCGAGACCGCCGTTATTTCTCCGCCGATCAGGTCAAAAGCCGCGTTACGGTCCGCTTCTGTCCAGTGTTCGAGAGCGCCGGTCTTGACCGCTTCCAGGCGGGCTTTTTCTGACAGGTGCTTGAAAGCGGCGAGCTGCTCGTGAGACCAGATGACATGCACCTGTTCGTTAGAGAGGGAGAGGTCCAAGTTCATTTCGTCCTGCCGCTGGGTAAGAGGGTGGATAACGGGACAACAAGCTCGTTTTCGAGCCACTTCTCGAACATCGCCATCGAGCGGATGGCCGGTCCCTCCGGCAGGCCGAGGTCAATCAGCCGTTGCGCGGGCATTTTCGCGACGTCGGCGAGGGGGCCCAGATTCTGGATATAACCCCAAGCCGGCGCCGCCATGCGGGTGAGCTTCAGGGTACCGATAGGCTCGCCGCTGCCCTGCGCTTCGCGCAGGCGCTTGGCGAGGTTACGGTCGCCATCGACAAAGGGGGCGGCGAATTCATTGAGCACGGCCGTGCGCCGTGCCGCCGGAAACTGCACACTGAAATCGAAGAGATTGGCGAGGCCGGCGGCGAGGGCGGCCCGGTTCATGGTCAGGAGGCAGACAAAATGAATGCCGGCGCCGTCTCCGAAACAGCGGCTTCCGTTGGTTTCCGACCATCGAAGGAAGCCGCTGGTAAGATTGGCGCCAAGGCATACGACGGAAAGGGCCTTTGAACGTAACAAGACCGACAGCTGGTCCATTGGCTCAAAGACCAGGTCAGGGTTGGCATAGAGTTCGTCGGCCCCAATCGCGGTGGCCTTGATGAATAGCGTGTCGGGGTAAAGAACCCCGAGACGCTTTTGACTTTCAATCTCGATCACCTGGTGATCGAGGGCCTGCCGTTGTAGCGCGATTTTGAGGCCTTCCGTGGCGAGGTCTTTTGCAACACCACCTTTGTCGTTGCCGACGACAAAGCACTGCGAGGTATGGCTTTCCGGGTTTCCCACGTGCTTGCTCCTTGGAGAATGTCTCCGCCCGCCCCGCGGCCGGAGTAGCCAGTTCAGGACCGCAAGTCGTCCGGAATCCAATAAGGACGTGCGGCGGGTGCCCGTTCATCGGGAAAGAGACTTTTTTGTCCCTCGCGGTATACAGTGAGGTAAAATCCGTAGAGACGGAGAGGAGAGACCTTATCGGCGGGCTCTGGCTTTTTTGCCATGTAGTGGCCCACGGCGGTGTGCATCGTGTCGAGATTAGAAGATAACGTTGCCGCATTGCGCCCGCCGAAGCGGGTGATTAGGTATCGTTTCATGGAGGCTGGCGGCCGCACCACGAGGCTCAACGGGTTTGGCAGGTCATCGCTATATTCAATTTCAGACATGACGGAGATAGTCCTTCTGTTTGGTTGGGGACGCCGTGACGTTAACGTAACGCGAGAAAATATCTGGTTGGGACAGGGAAAGAGCGAACTCCGGCCCAGGTCCAGTTCACGAGAAAAGCCCCCGGCCGCCTGGCGGCCGGGGGGGGGCCAGGGACGCTCAGGACCGCAATTCGTCAGGAACCGAGTAAGGGCCGAGCCCGGGGTTCCGCGCGTCATTGGCCAGCGTTGTCTGTCCCGTACGGTATACCGTGAGATACCCGGTGTTGGGGTGGGTCGGGCTCTTTGGGCACAACACCTCCTCAATCCACAGTCCCAGGGCTTCCCGCAGATAGGGAAGGACCTCGTCAAAATGGGAAAAGAGGTAAGACGAGACCGTGTCTCCCAACTGCTGTTGGAGTTCGACCTCCGTTATGTGCATCGGCAATTTCTCGGTGTTGAGCTGCGCGAAGAAGTTACCGATGAGTTCTAGATTGGTTTTCATAACAATTGTCCTCAGTTTTGAGTTTGCCGGGATTGGCAAACATCGTGGTCGATGTGACCACGACCCCAACAATAAGCAGGAGGCAGACGGAAAACACGGGGGACTACCCCACGCCCTTGTCAATTATCAGACCGGCCCGAAAACAAGGACGAACAGCAACGGAGTCCTTGGTTTCGGAGCGACGCCCAGTACGAATGGCAGAGTCTCGAGTTCTGGTAAGGAAGGGAGCCGATCTTAGCGATGACATGATCTACGCTAAGACCCGCGCCGAGGTGATGCGTCGGCGCAAGCTGTTTCTCGCTAAATCGTGGCTGAAAGGGTCGGACGCGGAAAACAACCTGAAAAAAGCCGGCGACCGCCGGCGCACTGTCACCAGGTGGCCACTCATGCCGCGATAATCGGTAAGAATCGCGAACTCCATCGATGGTCTGCACGGCAAAATCGAACGTCTGAGCAAACCCCGGACCGTGCGGCTTTGGGCGGAAACCGCGACGATGCCGTTCCGGTCGCTGCGCGCAGCCGGCCAGATCACGATGCGCAAGGTCGGCGGGTGGCGGAGCCTTGGAGAGTGCGCCGCCGCAAGGTCTCGCTTAATTTCGTCGCCGGCCCCGGTCACGTTCCCCAAACCGGAGACGCTGCGAAAGGCAATTTCCACACGCGCCGGGACGCCACCAGCCTTAAGGCTGTCGTCCACCGCCTCGCCGGGAAACGCCACCGCCAGCGGTTCGCATAATCTCGGTGTCATCCACACAAAGCAGCGCGGAGCCGGAAAGTCGACATTCATCCTCTCACGGCCGCCGAACCCAAAATTCGGTCACGAATTTTGGGATGAAGCGGCCCTTGAGAATGGCTGCGCGATGAGAGAACGGCCCCCTCGCCGGTCCACCAGGCGGCCGAGAGGGGGAGCGTTCAAGACCGCAATTCGTCAGGAATCCAGTATGGGCCGAACTCCGGAATCTCGACGTCAGGGAGCAGCGATTGCTGACCCTCGTGGTATACCGTGATATACTTGCACGCTGGGTGTGGCGGGTTCTCGGGACAAAGCACCCCCTCCATCCACAGGCCTACGGTTGTCCGCAGATAGAGGTTGACCTTGGGGAAATTGGAAAAGAAAGCATCAGAAGCCGTATCTCCCAACCGCTGCTTGAGTTCCTCCTCCGTGATATGCATCGGCAGGCGCTGCTTCGGGAGCCACGTAACGAAGTTAAAAAAGTTTTCATCGTCGAAGTTCATTTTTCTCTCCTGTTTCGTTGATGCCTGCCAGCGTCGGGAAGCATCAGGCTTTGTGACCACGCGTATATTGAGGGCGAAACAGAGACATAACGAGGGGGAGTGCCCTACGCAGAAATTGGTTTTCTGCGGGCTGCGGTTCTGGTGTGCTCGGCGACGAAGGACGAGCGACCCAAACAACACGCGTCGTATCCTGGCCACGCATCGGGCGTGACGGAGCGCCCGGTTCAATTCGGCCTGAGAGAAAACAGCGGATGACGTGGCCGGGCCAGTATCCCGCACTGAACGACCTGTACACCAATCCCGACCTTCGCCTTGTCGCGCCTTGCGGGGAGGCGCGGAGATGAGCGCGGTCAAAGCGTTTACATGTGTGCCGATCCAATCTGTCAGTCAGTGGCTCGCGGTGGCTTCTTCGTGGTGGAATCGCGAGGCGCCAGGCACCGTGACGGAGATCTCCGCCAGGGGCACAGCCCCGGTCGTCCTATCGACGACTTCCAACGTCCGAGCCGCAAATCGATGAACGGTCGCTCACCAGCCGGGCGGGGGTCGACCGGGTCAGGTGCCGCTCAGGATATCTTCCTTGGGTTCGGTTGTGTCCAGGTTGGTAGGTTGGTCGCCATGCCTAGCGGAACTCCCGCGTGGTCACTCGGATGACGTCGGAGGGACGGCCGGAAGGAACGGGGTTTGCGCCGGGCGCGGTCAAGTGGGATCCGCCGCCAGGGGGCGCCTGGTCACTCGGCCCGGACGGTGTCGAGAGAGGGGCGCCTCGCTGCCCGATGCTGGCCAGCAGATCCGAGAGATCGGTCAGCTCGTCGGCGACCACGTGGATCACGTCGCCCTCGCGCTGCAAGACGCCGCGGCAGGCCATCATCCGAGCGGAGAGCACGACGCGGCGCTGGCGCGCGAACACCTTGGGCCAGACGATGAGATTGGCGTGGCCGGACTCGTCCTCGATGGTGGCGAACATCACACCCTTGGCACTGCCGGGCCGCTGGCGCACCAGCACGATGCCGGCGACGAGCGCGCGCCGCTCAGGGGGGAGCGCGGTGAGCCTGGCGCACGGCACGGCGCCGAGACGCCGCAGCTCCGCGCGGACGAACGAGACCGGGTGCTCACGCAGGGTGAGCCCGGTCGCCCGGTAATCCGCGACGACCTCGCCGCCGTCTGGCATGGGCCGCAACCGCACGCGCGGCTCGCGCTCCTGCGCGGGGACCGCCGGCGCACCGGCGGCCGCCATCAGCGGCAGCTCCGTATCCTCGAGGCCACGGATGGCCCAGAGCGCCTGCCGGCGCGTCAGGCCGAGGTCATGGAAGGCATCGGCGTCGGCGAGCCGCTCGAGCGCCGCGCGGGACAATCCAGTCCGGCGCCAGACGTCCTCGACGCCGCGGTAGGCGGTCTCGCCGCGACGAGCGATGACAACGGCCGCGTCTCTTTCCGAAAGCCCGGCCACCATGCGCAGGCCGAGCCGCACGGTGAGGTAGCTCTCCGTGGCCGGTTCCAGCGTGCAATCCCACGCCGAGGCATTGACGCAGACCGGCCGCACCGGAACGCCGTGCGCCTTGGCGTCGGCGACAATCTGCGCCGGCGCATAAAAACCCATCGGTTGTGAATTCAGCAGGGCGGCGCAGAACACGTCGGGGTGGTGGCGCTTCATCCAGCAGGAGGCATAGGCGATCAGCGCGAAACTCGCGGCGTGGCTCTCGGGGAACCCATAGGAGCCGAACCCTTCGATCTGCTTGAAGGTGCGCTCGGCGAAGTCTTGGGTGTAACCGTTCGCAACCATGCCGTTGATTAGATTTTCCTGGAATTTCGATACCCCGCCGGTCACTTTGAAGGTGGCCATGCTTCGCCGCAGCGCGTCCGCTTCGGTCGCGGTGAACCCCGCGCACACGATAGCGACCTGCATCGCCTGCTCCTGAAACAGCGGGATGCCGAGCGTCTTGCCGAGAACCCGCTTCAACGCGGGGGTTGGGTATTCGACCGGATCCGTGCCGTCGCGTCGGCGCAGATACGGATGAACCATATCGCCCTGGATAGGACCCGGGCGCACGATCGCCACCTCAATGACCAGGTCGTAGAAAGTGGCGGGCTTCAGCCGCGGAAGCATCGACATCTGCGCGCGGCTCTCGATCTGGAACGTGCCGAGCGTATCAGCCTTCTGGATCATGGCGTATGTCGCCTTGTCCTCGGCCGGGATGGTCGCGAGATCGAGCGGCAGCCCGCGATGCGCGCGGAGAAGATCGAATGCCCGCCGCATGCAACCGAGCATACCCAGGCCGAGCACATCGACTTTCATGAAGCGCACATGGTCGATGTCGTCCTTGTCCCACTCGATCACCTGCCGATCGTCCATGGCCGCCGGCTCGATGGGCACGAGCTCGTCGAGCCGGTCGTGCGTCAGGACGAACCCGCCGGGATGCTGCGACAAATGCCTCGGGAAACCGATCATCTCGCGGGACAGATCAAGAGTGAGCCGCAACCGGCGATCGGCAAGATTAAGGTTGAGCGCGGCCAGTTGATCTTCGGCGATGCCTTCCTCCGACCACCCCCTTACCTCGGACGCCAAGGTGGTGGTCACGTCCTCGGTCAGTCCCAAGACTTTGCCGACATCCCGCACGGCGCCGCGGGTTCGATACCGGATCACGGTCGCGCAGAGCGCGGCGCGCTCGCGGCCGTAGGTCCCGTAGACCCATTGGATCACTTCCTCACGGCGGTCGTGCTCGAAATCGACATCGATATCGGGCGGCTCGCGCCGGGCATGGGAGATGAAGCGCTCGAACAGGAGGCCGCTGCGCACCGGATCGATGCTGGTGATCCCGAGCACGTAGCAGACCGCCGAGTTGGCGGCCGAGCCGCGGCCCTGGCACAGGATCCGCTTGCCGCGCGCGAAGCGGACGATGTTACTGACCGTGAGGAAATAGGGCGCATATTCGAGCTCGCTGATGAGCGTCAGTTCGTGCCGGAGCCGCGCGGCGACGTCGTCCGGCACACCGTCGGGATAGCGGCGCGCCGCACCCTCCCAGGTCAGCTTTTCGAGGGTCTGTTGCGGGGTGAGGGCCGGATCGTCGATCTCAGCTGGGTACTGGTAGCGCAGGTCGTGCAGATCGAACGCGCACCGGGCGGGAATCTCGAGGGTTCGTGCGACGGCATCGGGGTGACGGGCGAGCAGCCGCGCCATTTCCTCGGGCGGCCGGAGATAGCGATCAATGGTTCGTTCCCTCCGGAAGCCCGCGTCGTCAATGGTGCAGCCTTCCCGGATGCAGGTCAGCACGTCCTGCAGGATCCGCCGCCGCGGCACATGGTAGAGCACGTCGCCGGTGGCGACGGTGGGAACGCGCGCCCGCGCCGCCGCCTCGGCCAGGTTACAAAGACGCAGCGCATCGCCGGGCCGGGTGCGAGGGGTCAAGGCGAGATAGGCGCGATCCCCGAAATCCACGCGGAGGCGGTCGAGCCGGGCGCGAAGAGCCTCGTCGGCCTGATCGGCGAGCAGGACCGCGAGCAGCCCCTCGCCCTGGGCGGCCATGTCCTGCCACGCGAGATCGCATTTTCCTTTGCCGGCACGGGCTTTGCCGCGCGACAACAGCCGACAAAGGCGCGCGTATCCGGCACGGCTCTGTGGATAGACCAGCAGTGAGGCGCCATCGGAAAGGTCGAGCCGGCAACCAGCCAGCATGCGGACTCCTGTCTCCTCAGCCCGCTGGTGGCAGCGCACGATGCCGGCGAGAGAATTCCGGTCGGTGATGCCGAGCGCGGGCAATCCAAGCCACTTTGCCTGCGCGAACAATTCCTCGGGGTGCGACGCGCCGCGCAGGAACGAGTAGTTGGTCGTGACCTGGAGTTCGGCATACTCGGTCACGTCTCTTCCTCGGGGCGATGGTGATAGGGCGTGGTGCTCGGCGCCTGACCGACCGGGCGCTTCATGACGACGAACCCCGAAGCCTCGAGGTGGCGACGGAGATGCTCGGCCGCGATCTGGGCGATCATCGGTCCGGCCACATCGGCGCGCTTTCGGCCCTTGAACCGCAGCGCGTAGGCGAGGCTCTCCTCGATTTCGGTGGGGGTGGCGGGTCGCAGGGAGGGATCTTCGGTCATCGCTCGGCCTCAAAAAAATCCATGCAGGAACCAGCGAAAATCGCCCGTCGCCGGGTCCTGGCCGTCACCGCGGCGGAAGAGCCAGAAGCGCTGGCCGACCTCGTCCTCGACCACGAAATAGTCGCGCACGGCGGCGGCCTCGCCTGCGCGTCTCCACCACTCTCCGGCAATTCGCTCCGGCCCGTCAGCATGGCGAACGCGATGCCGGCGCCGGCGCCAGGTGAAGGCGGCCGGGGGGTGGTCGGGCAACAACGCGAGAACCTCGACCGGCTGCGGCGGCGCCAGCAGCCGTACCGGCCGGGGGAGGGCGACCGGCCACTCATGGCCGGTCGGCGGGGCAAGGGGCGCGACGTGCGTGACCGCACGCTCGGGCACGTCGCTCTCGAATGGCTCAGCGCGGTAAATTCGATCCTCCCCGTAGCGATTGATGAGCCGATCCAGCAATCCCGCGAGATCCTGGTTGTTGCTGACCGCGCGGGTCGGCAAGGCATCGATCTGCACGAAAGGCAGGGGTTCGGCGGTCGCGGCGATCAGGTGCATGGCCTCGACGCCTTCGCCGGGATCGACCTGTTCGAACCGCTCTTGCAGCAGCTTTGTCAGGTGCGGCGCATCGCGCGAGGGCCGCGCGGTGCCGATCCGGACTGTAAATTCGCGCGCAATACTGACCCCCTGAGGGGCGGTTTTCGCGTCCAATCGTGACCCCCCCTGCGGTTGTGTCAGTGTCCCTTTTTTGGCCGCCTGGCGGCCTGGAGGGACGTATGGGGATGATGAAGGTGGGACTGATCGGGCAGATCCGGCGGGCCTATTTCGAGGAGCATCTGCCGATCAAAGAGATCGTTCGGACGCTGCGGGTGTCGCGCGCGACGGTGCGCAAGGTGATCCGCGGGCAGGCGACCGAGTTCAAGTACGAGCGCGGCGTGCAGCCGGCGCCCAGGTTGGGGGAGTGGGTTGAGGTTCTGACCGGGATCCTGGAGCAGGAGGCGAGGCTGCCGCGGCGGGAACGCCGGTCGACGCAACGTCTGTTCGAGGCGCTGCGCGGGCGCGGCTACGACGGCGCGCACGACAGCGTGCACCGGTTCGTAAGGGCTTGGCGGAACGAGCGGGCACGGGTTCCGGCCCAGGCGTTCGTGCCGATGAGCTTTGCCCCGGGCGAGGCATACCAGTTCGACTGGAGCCACGAGACGATCACGCTCCAAGGGCTACCACTGACGATCAAGGCGGCGCACATGAAGCTGTCGCACAGCCGCATGCCGTTCGTGCGCGTCTACTTCCGCGAGAGCCAGGAGCTGGTGTTCGACGCCCACGACAAGGCGTTCCTGTTCTACGGTGGGGTCTGCCGGCGCGGCATCTACGACAACATGAAGACGGCGGTGGAGGCGATCTTCGTTGGCAAGGCCCGTCAGTACAATCGGCGCTTCCTGCAGATGTGCTCGCATCACCTGGTCGAACCGGTGGCGTGCACGCCGGCGTCGGGCTGGGAGAAAGGGCAGGTCGAGAACCAGGTTGGCAACCTGCGCGATCAGCTGTTCCGCCCCAAGCCGCGGGTGAAGAGCCTTTTCGAGTTGAATGGGTGGCTGGAAGATCAGTGCATCGCCTACGCCAAGCGTATCCGGCACCCGGAGTTCAAGGACCGGACCATCTGGGAGGTGTTCCAGGACGAACGGGCGAGCCTGATGGCGCTGCGCGGGCCGTTTGATGGCTTCGTCGAGAAGGCGGTTCGCGCGAGCACCACTTGCCTGATCTCGGCGGATCGCAACCGCTACAGCGTCGACGCACGCGCCGCCGGCCGGATGGTGCTGGTTCGCTCGCACGCCGAACGCATCGTCGTGCTTCTCGACGGCGAGACGGTGGCCGACCATCCCCGCAGCTTCAAGCATGAACAGATCATCTATGATCCCTGGCATTACCTCCCGATCCTGGTGAAGAAACCCGGCGCGTTGCGCAACGGCGCCCCGTTCAAGGACTGGAACCTGCCCACCGCCTTGGCTCAGGTTCGCGCCAAGCTGAAGAGCCACGCCGATGGGGATCGCCAGTTCGTCAAGGTGCTGGGCGCGGTGCTCGACCATGGCCTGGCCGCGGTCGAGGCGGCCTGTGCCGAAGCCCTGGAGGCCGGCATCGCCGGCG
This sequence comes from Pseudomonadota bacterium, assembly GCA_021845835.1. The sequence continues at coordinate 21,009 of JAJZVE010000003.1, forward strand.
GCGATGTGATCCTGACCGTGCTTGCACGGAGGCTCCAGCCGGCGCCACCACCCAGCATCACAACCCCCGATGCCCTGCGCTTGAAAATCGAACCCGCCGCCGATTGCGGCCGCTACGACAGCATAAGGAGGAGCGCCTGATGGAACGCCATGAGATTTTGGACGCCATGAGCGAGCTCAAACTCTACGGCATGCGCGCCAGCTTCGACGAGATCGCCGGCAAGGGCCTCGCCCGGCGCGACGAGGTCTATCCCCTCATCGCCGGCCTTATCCGGGCGGAGCGCACGCACCGGCAGGCGCGCTCGATCAGTTATCGCATCGGCGGGGCAAAGTTCCCGGTCCTCAAAGATCTGGATAAATTCATCTTCGCCGATACGCCGGTCGATGAAGGCCTGGTTCGCGAGCTTGCGACGGGCGGATTTTTGGATGCCAAACGCAACGCTATCTTCATTGGCGGCACCGGCACCGGAAAATCGCATCTGTGCATTGCCGTGGCGGCTGCGGTCATCCGCGCCCGTGCCCGCGGCCGGTTCTTCAACCTTGTCGATCTGGTCAACCAGCTTGAGCAGGAGAAGGCCGCCGGCCGCAGCGGACGTCTCGCCGAGAAGCTGCTGCGTCATGATCTCATCGTCATCGACGAACTCGGCTATCTGCCGTTCAGCCAGCCCGGCGGCCAACTGCTGTTCCATCTGATCAGCAAACTCTACGAAAACACCTCCCTGCTGATCACCACCAACCTGGCATTCGCCGATTGGCCCCAGGTGTTCGGCGACGCCCGGATGACCGCCGCCATGCTCGATCGCCTGACCCACCATTGCGACATCATCGAGACCGGCAACGACAGCTGGCGGTTCAGGCACCGCGCCTGAGCGGTTTGGCATGCGATGGGTTTCGTGACGTCACGGTTCGGAGTGGGATATGCCGCGCAAGCCGATCGGCGATAAGCCTCTAACCGATGCCCAGCGTCAGGCGCGCTGCCGTGCCCGTCGTGCGGCCGAAACCCCTATCATCCGTGTCCGCAGACCGCTCGACCACCGCAGCCGTGCCCGCCGTTGGCGCGACGCCGTGGACCAGTTGGTCGCCCTCCAGGCCCAGTATGTCGCCTGGCTGGAGACCCTGCCGGCCAGCCTCCACGACGGCGCAACTGCCGATGCGCTACAGGCAATCTGCGACCTCGACCTGTCCGAACTCCAGGCCATCGAACCACCCAGAGGCTTCGGCAGGGATTGACCCGGCCGAGGTGCCCCGATGCGCCCGCGCGGGCGCATCGGGGCACACTTCGACCGGGTCAGTTTGCCTGCGCCAACTGACCAACCCACTACCTCAGAGGGGTCGAAATTGGGCGCGAAAAGGGGGTCGCAGTTGGACGCGATTTGACAAAAGGGGTCGTTCGCCGCTGTTCACCAGGAACAGGTCATTGTCGAGCACTTGAGACGTCTTGCGCAGCCGCGCGACGCGCGCCCGGACCACGGGGCGGATCCCATCCGGGATCAAGCACTCAATGTCCGGATCGATCAGCAGCCTGAGCTCTTCGGCCCAGGGGTTATGTTCACTGGAGAGCGGCAGCGTCATCCGCTCTACCTCGATCATCTGGTAGGGATAGGGATTGACGGTCTGAACAAGTGTGCGCTCAAGCCCTTCACGACGCGGCTCGCCCGTGGTCTTCGAAAAGCCGATCAGGTACAGAAGCGGCGCATTTGGCGTGATGGTACGGAGGTCCCGACTGATGTCGAGCAGGCTTCGCCCGCTCTCGATCACGATCGCAGCGATCACGATCGACGTCCCCGTCGCGGCAGGGATCGTGTCCAGTTCATCACACCGCACGACTACCGTCGCGGCCGACACAGCGCCCGCGATCTGCTGCGCGAATGGCAACGACGCCTCGTCGACCGCGATCACATGACCCAGGCTTGCCGGCAGCGATCGGCGTAACACATAGTCGAGTCGTTGCTGGAAATTCGTATGACCAAGCAGGGCCACCGGCTCGACATTGAACTGCCGCGGTTGCTGACCGACCGATTTTCCAAGCCCGACGGTGAACAGCCCGCCACCGGCAAACCGCTCCATCAGCGCGGCCATCCCCGCCGGCGCGTCGTTTTTGGCGATGAGCAGCGATTCTTGCTGCGGGCCGGCAAATTCGAACTGATCGCCCTGTAGCTTGATGGCGCGCGAACCTGTCCTGCATATCATGCAGCCGTCCGGCCCGTCCACCGAGGGTAGCGCTGCGACGCCGTCCTCATTGTAACGCGCGTCCTTGCGCAGATTGCATACGATGTTCGAGCCGCTGCGATCGGTGCCGAGAAACAGCAGATGGGTAACCTGACCGGGGGCAAAGCCATGCTTGGCTATAAGCTGGGAGGCAAGAGAACCGCTTGAGGAGGCCGAGATCAGTACGAGCGAGTCCGTGAGACGGGTGAAGCGGTAATCGCCGACACCCGCATAGGACGAGAAGTTATCAGCCAGGATCGGAACCGACCCCTCAAACGATGATCGCTGCTCGTTAATTGCCGCCACCACCGCGTAGAGCGAGGGCGTATCAAGATAGGCGGTGGTAGCGCGCTCCGGGACATAGGGAAGCGTGCAAAAGCCAATGAATGCGATTTCGGCGCCGCGCGCGAGAATGTTGGATAGCCGGATGAAGCGCTCGGTGTGGCGACCCGACGGGTTCTCGAAATGGTAGGTCGCCGTGGACTCGACGAACCCGTGACGCGTGTTGAAGATGCTGGTGATCGCGCGACGCTTGAAATCCGCAAGCCTGACCGCGCGCTTGGACGTCGGGCCGGTGACATGTGCTCGCCTGGCTTCGGCACCCGCACAATCATAGCCGATCAAGGTCACGGTAGCGCGTCCCGCCAGCCGCGCGATCGTGGCGACATTCTGCGAGTCCTCGCCGAGCGCCTGTTGGGTGGCATCGAATGCGGGATCGCGCACGAGAAAGACGACCTCGTCGGGGACGAGGTTCTGCTCCACTTCGCTTTCGATCACCGAGGCCAGCCCTTCCGGATCGAGACCGGGCGTCGCGGCGAACACGAGCAGCACATCGCGGGAAGACGCCTTACGCGAGATCTCGAAGCGGAACGAAAAGATCGAATTCATCATGTCCGCTGAATTGGAATGAGGATCGTCAGGAGAGTGCCCGCGACAGGCGCAAGCGCAGCGAGGTCGGCCTGTTGATAGCGGCGCAGCATGTCATCGGCGTCCTGCGCCTCGTTAGAGAAGTCGATAAAGAAGGACAGTCGGCCGGTTCGCAAGCGCAAGAACCCTTTCTGCCGGCGCAGCAGGCGCAGCACATGGGGTAAGCCTTCGCCGAACCGGCTTTGGCCTTTAGCGCTTCCCTTCCCGAAGCATGCCCGGACCGCGCGTTCCTCATCCTCAATGGACAGGTCATCGAGTGCGGCACCAGTCCAAGTCGCCGCAAAGCCAGGCCCCGAATCGAGCACCGACAGCTCGAACAAATGGGTGTAAACCGCACCCTGCGGCACCGTCAGCGCCTCGCAATAGCTGGCGAGCGGCGCATATTCACCCACGATCCGCGCCAGTTGCTCGGGCGCTATGGCGTGATGATTGGTCTTGATCGCGCGGATCGACACGTCGAGTAGATCGCCGGCGACATTAGTGAGCGCGTGATCTTCGGTATTCTTGAAGATCTCGAACAGCATCGCCCCGATCGCTTCAGCGGCGTCGGCCGGCACATGGGCGCGGTAGCTGCCGCGGACCGCACCGCGCAGCAGCCAACTTGCCAGATCCCGAAAATTCTCGCGCGGACGCAGGCCTGAACTGCCATGCACGCCCGGGAGATAGAGCAAATACGGCGTATCCCGGCCGAGGTGATCAGCGCAAACGATCTCAGCCGAGGCACCACGATAGCCTTGCTTGGGCCGCTCGCTCTGCAGCTGGTCAAGACGCGCAAGCGCGGCTCTGCGGAGCGCAGGAGCAATTGAACCGGCTTGCCCGAGGCCAGTCGCCTCCTCCGCACAGAGTCCGGCGACCAGCCCGGGAAGGCGACGCACGAAATCGTCGATCTGCTCAGCCGACTCAATGAATGTCTCCAGCAAGGCGTCCGGATTCTGTTGCGCCCAGCTGATGATCACTTGAGCAAGAGCGGCCTCCGCACCGCCGGCAAGATGTCGGATATTGCTTGGTAGCCGTAAAGCCTCGCCCGCTGGAGCCCGGGCAAGGCTGTCCAGCGCCCGCTCGCTGGCGGCGATCGTCGATTGCGCTGTGACTCGCACTGAGCGTTCCATTGCGCGCTTTGTGCGACAACACTGGTCTAACGTCCAGCAGCGAGAAGCCGGCATCGGTCTGCGTTTCAACTTCGGCGGGCGTTTCTGGCCGCCTTGCGCCGTCCATCCCTCGTTTTCAGGACCGAGTTCTGGAGCGTTCTAGGACCGGTTTGGGCCCGACGACGATCATCCGCTCGACGCGGCGCGAACGGTCGATCCTACGATAACCGGCCATTCGTGGTTGAGTGAGTGAATGTCCGGGGTTGGTCGAAACCGGCCTGAGGCATCGTTCGCCGGCGAACGGCAGCTACCCCGCTACTGCTTTTCGGAACCTGCCATTCCGCTCCCGGCCAACTTCGGCCATAGCCGGCCGGTCGGTCGATAGTGTCACAGGCCGACTGCTCCAGCCGGCAACGCAGCAAGCCATTCCCGCAGCTTCGACCAGCGCCGCCTTCCGGAGACGTTGCGCACCGCGATCGCCACCGCCTTGCGGCTGCCGACCAGCACAACCAGCTTCTTGCCGCGGGTGATGCCGGTATAGAGCAGGTTCCGTTGCAGCATGGCGTAGTGCTGCGTCAGGACCGGGATCACCACGGCCGGATACTCCGACCCCTGCGCCTTGTGGATCGTCGCCGCATAGGCCGGGACCAGCGCATCCAGATCGCCGATTCCATAGGCCACCTCACGCCCATCGAACCGCACAGTGATCTCGGCTTCCTCGGTGTCGATCGCCGCGATGAAGCCGATATCGCCGTTGTAGACTTCGCGGTCGTAGTCGTTCTCGATCTGCATGACCTTGTCGCCGGGGGCAAAAATCCAACCGAATTTTTCCACCCGTGGCGTCGCCTCGCCATTCAGCGCGGCCTGGAGGTCGATGTTCAGCGAGCGAGCGCCGACCCCGCCGCGGGCCATCGGGCAGAGCACCTGGATGTCGCGCACCGGATCGAGCCCGAAGCGGCGGGGGATGCGGGTCTTCACCAGATCGATGATGCGCGCGACGGCGGTCTCCGGGTCCTCGGCCGGGACGAAGTGGAAATCGCTCCCGGCCTCGGCGCGGGCCAGGTCCGGCATCTCGCCGCGGTTGATCCGGTGCGCGCTGGTGATGATCCGGCTGGAGGCCGCTTGGCGAAAGATCTCGGCGAGGCGCACCACCGGCACCGCGCCGGAGCCGATCAGGTCGGCCAGCACTTGGCCCGGCCCGACCGACGGGAGCTGATCCACGTCGCCCACCACCAGCAGGGCGGCCGCCGGGGGGATCGCCCGGGTCAGCGCGTGCATCAACGGCACATCGACCATGGAGGCCTCGTCGATGACCAGCAGGTCGCATTCCAAGGGGCGATCGGGCCCTCGCCGGAACCCGCCGGTGTTTGGGTCGACCTCCAGCAGGCGGTGGATCGTCCTAGCCTCGAACCCGGTCGCCTCGCTCATCCGCTTCGCCGCCCGCCCGGTCGGGGCCGCGAGCAGGATGCGCACGCCCTTGGCGGCGAGGATGGCGAGGATCGCCCGCATGATCGTCGTCTTGCCGACGCCGGGGCCGCCGGTAATCACCAGCAGCTTCGAGGCAAGGGCAAGGCCGACCGCGTGGCGCTGGCTCTCGGCGAGTGTCATGCCAATCCGCCGCTCGACCCATGGGATGGCTTTTTCCGCGTCGATCGCCGGCCAGGGCAGCGCGCCGGAAGCGACCGCCCGCAGCCGTTCGGCGATGCCACGCTCGGCGTGGTAGAGGCCGGCGAGGAAGATGCAGTCTGCCGCGCCGACGCAATCGGCGATCACCGCGCCGTCCGCCAGTTCGAGATCGAGCGCGGTGCGGATCAGCGCCTCCGGCACCTCGAGCAGGCGCTCGGCGAGCGGGATCAGTTCCGCGACCGGCAGGCCGCAATGGCCCTCGTCCATCGCCTCGGAGAGCGCATAGCCGATGCCGGCGCGGACGCGGATCGTCGCCGTCTTCTCGATGCCGAGTTTTTCGGCGATGGCATCCGCCGTCTTGAAACCGATGCCCCTGATGTCGCGCGCGAGCCGGTACGGGTTCTCGCTCATCACCTGGATGGCGTCCGCCCCGTAGGTCTTGAAGATGCGCACCGCACGCGCGGTGCCGACGCCGTGGCTGTGCAGAAATACCATGATCTC